>NZ_JBVKBA010000003.1:0-81277 GCF_055639175.1 Streptomyces sp. NPDC107546
CCAAAGCCCACCCCCCCCGTCACCCTCTCCCCCCCCCCGCATGGGTGGTTCCTGCGTCCCCTCCCCCGCGAACCCCTCGCACGGGGCGAGGTTTCGGCCGCCCCCCGCCCCCCCCGAACCTGCGCCCGGTGCGAGTGGTCAGCGGGGCAGGGCCCGCAGCAGCAGCCGGCGCGGGCGGAGCGTGATGCCGATGCGGGGCGCGGGCTCGGACCCGGGTGCCTGTTCGAAGTGGTAGGCGGAGGCCATCGCCGCGGTGAGGAGCGTGAGTTCGGCCATCGAGAAGTGGTCGCCCGGGCACTTGCGGTTGCCGACGCCGAACGGGGTCATCGCGTGCTTGGGGACCTCCTTGGCCCGCTCCGGAAGCCACCGGTCGGGGTCGAACTCCAGGTGCCGCCCGTAGGAACGCGGATCACGCTGGATCGCGTACGGGCTGTAGACGACGTCGGCCCCGACCGGAATGCGGTACCCGCCGAGCTGTGTGTCGGCCACCGCCCGCCGCGTCAATATCCATACGGCCGGATGCAAACGCATTGTCTCGACGATGACGTGCGCGGTGTACGTCAGCTTCCGGACGTCCTCGAATGCGACCGGCCGGTCACCCACGACGGTTTTCACCTCGTCGTGGACCTTGTCGCCCTGATCCGGGTGCTCGGCGAGGACCTTCAGGAGCGACATGACCATGGAACCGACGGTTTCGCTTCCGGCGGTGATGATGGCGACGACCTGGTCGTGGATCTCCTGTTCCCCGATGGCCTCGCCATTCTCGTCCTTCGCCGTCAGCAAAGCCGTCAGCAAATCGTCCGGCTTTTGACCGGATGCCCGGCGGTCGGCGACGATCTCGTCGACCAGGAGATGCAGATCGGCCAATGCCCGGTTGAATTCGCGGTTGGCCGGAAACGGCAGGCGATAAAGCGGCCCCAGGGGCAGGACCATGCGCTGGTACATACCGCTGAACAGTGTGGTGAGCGCCGCACAGATCCGCTCGGCCCGGGCGTCCATGTAACTGCCGCGCATCAGGCAGCGGGTGGCGACGCGGACGGCCACGCGGAATGCCTCCGTGGTGGCGTCGAGGGTGGCGCCGGAGCGCCAGCGTTCCACGAGCGCGTGCGCCTCCTCCGCCATGATCGGGCCGTAGGCGGGGATGGCCTCGAGCCGGAAGGCGGGCTGGATGGCCCGCCTCTGGCGCCTGTGCAGCGGCCCGTTGCTGGTGGCCACGCCCTGCTTGCCGAGCAGGTCCTCGAGGGACTCCCACAGCGCCCCGCCGATCTGGAAGTCGGTGCTGAGGGCGAGGGCGCCGGCGAGTTCCGGACTGGTGACCGCGTACAGCGTCTTCGGGCCGATCCTCAGCCGTACGACGTCGCCGTCGTCCCGCAGCCGGGTGAGGAAGCCGAGCGGGTCGCGGGCCAGTTTCCAGCCGTGTCCGAGACCGGGGACGCCGCCCGCGGCGAGTGGCGGAACAGACGGCTCCATGGGCGCCTGGGTCCTGACCGATTCCAGAGTCATTTCTCACCTGCCGCTTCGTTGTCGACGTACGGGGGTGTCGACCGGTCGTCCCAGCTGTCCACCCGGTACCGGCCGGACTCGTGATGGAACCAGTACACGGTGCTGAACCAGTTCCGCATGTTTGCGACGATCGCCCTGACCGCGATGCCCAGTTCTTTTTCCCGCACCGTTCCGTCCGCGAGGGTGTCGGCGAACCGCAGTGCCTCCTTTTCGGCGGTGACGAAATCTGTGACGCATTGCCCGACCCGTCGCCGCATTTCCCTGACCGCCTCTTCGAGCGTCAGCCCCTCATGATGGATGAGACTGATTCCGAGATTGTGGACCTCATCCCCCGCTATTTCCTTTGGGAGCGAACACAGGTCGTTGTACCAGGCGGCGAACTCCTGGCTCAGCAGGGCCGCCCGCCGGTATGCGGGGTGTTTCCTGACGTGCTCCGGCAGTTCGCATTCGGCACTCAACTCCAGCAGATCCGTCCAGATCCAGTGCGCGAAGGTGAGCCGGCGCAGTTCGAGGTAGGCGTCCACCGTCGGGACGCGCCCCAGGGTGCGGTTGCGGAACTCCCGGTCGTACGCCTCGATCACCGCGTGGAAGTGCCGAGCGAAGCGCGCGTTCCACGTGGGGCCGAGGAACGAGTACAACCGCAGCACGCTGTCCGCGAACCCGGCCACCAGGGGATCCTGATGGTGCAGATGGTCCGCGGGAGAGTCCAGGGCCTTGTGCAGTCGCGACCTCAGCCTCCCCCAGGCAGCGGGCCGGCGGTGCACGATGTCCCGGTCGTGGCGGTCGTCCCAGACGAAGAACCACGCGCTGTAGTCGGCTATCGCCTGCAGGACCTCATCGGGGGCCCCGATGTAGTAGCCCGCCATGAGGTCGGTGTAGCACAGTCCGTCGGCATATTCCTCGACCTTGTCCGCCGGCATGAGCCGCTTTTCCAGCAGCCAGGAACGTGTCTTCTCCTGCAGGCGGGGCCAATACGGGTGCAGTCGACGGGGAAACGCGGCCTCGATCACCGGCAGTCGGAGCGCCGGTGGAACCGCGACCGCGGTCGCCGTCGGTGAAGTGCTGTGTGGGAAAGCTGGCACGAACAAACCCCTCTCAGCCGCCGGTTGGCGGCGCGCCCCCTCCGTCGTGCCGGGCGCACCGCCGTCGCGTTGTCCCGCGCATTCCATTCAGCACTACAACTGACCGGCATGGGAACGGATTTGCTCCACTCACTCCCTTACTGTGCCGAGATTCTCCCCTTGTGTGACTGATTAAGGATGAGTTCACGCGTACAAGGGATCGAATGTGCGACACACACATGAACGCGACACCTACGCGAACGGCGCCGGACAGAGCGGAGTGCCCTGCCCGGCGCCGTCGACGAGGGAGTGCCCGGGGGTAAGAGACACCCCCCGGGGCTCAGTCGTTGGCCACCACGGGGTAACGGGGCTCGTTCTCGGCCATCTGCCGCAGGGCCTCCTTGCGTTCACGCTTGGAGAGCCGGTCGATGTAGAGGTAGCCGTACAGATGGTCCGTCTCGTGCTGCAAACACCGCGCGAAGTAGCCGGTGCCACGCACCTTGATCGGGTTGCCCTTCTCGTCCTGCCCGGTCACCTCGGCGTAGTCGGGGCGGGCGAGCGGTGCGTAGGCGGTCGGCACGGACAGGCAGCCCTCGTTGCTGTCGTCCAGACGGCGCTTGTCGGCGGGCAGGTCGACCAGCTTGGGGTTGCAGACCACGCCCACGTGGCGCACACCCTCGTCGTCCTGGCAGTCGTAGACGAAGACCTTCAGATCGACACCGATCTGGTTGGCGGCCAGGCCCACGCCCTCCGCGGTGCGCTGGCTGGCGAACATGTCCGCGACCAGCTGCTCGAGCTCCTCGCCGAACTCGGTGACGTCCTTGCACTCCTTGTGCAGCACCGGGTTTCCGACGACCGTGATCGGCCGCGAGGTGCCACGCTCCCGCCAGGCCGTCTCGCGCTCCTCGCAGTCCTCCGTGTCGACGACGAAGCCCTCTTCGTCGACGGGGAGCACGCCCGCGTGCTGCTGATCGGTGTCCTGCTGCGCCATGACCGACGTACGCCTTCCTGCAACCATGGGAAATCTGCGAGTACAGCCTACGGGGCGTGGTCGGGTGACTTCCCCGGGACGACCGGTGCAGGCCCGGTCAACACACCTCTTCGAGGTCCCGCCAGTCCCGGGAATCAGGACTGTCCGCGACCCACCCGTCCAGCAGCCCCCGAACGAGCGATGCCGGCGCGGCCACCCCGCACTCCCGCTCGGGCACCCACAGCTGCCCGTCCGTGCGGTGCCCCAGCGGCCCCGGGTGGCCGGGCTCGCTGTGGTCGTGCGGATCGAGGTGCTCGCCGTCACCCTCGTCGGCCGGCATCCGGGACTCGGAGCACATACGGCACAGCAGCCGCACGGACGAGGACCAGTCCTCCGCGGCGAACCCGGCGTCCGCGGCCAGCTGCTCCAGCGCGTCCCGGTCGGCCTCCGTGGCGGCCTCCAGCAGGACCACCCAGGTGGGCACCGGCGAGGGCGCCCACAGCTCGATCTCGTCGAAGACGGGGTAGGTGTGCCCGGCGGCCGTCGTGCGCTCCCCGTGCGGTACCCCGTCGTGCAGCACGACCTCGCCCCAGCGGCGCCCGGAGGACGGCAGCGGGATGGAGAGCACCTCGATACGGGCGGGGTCCAGCCGCCGGCCCCAGACCACCTCGGCCTCGCCCTCCGGCGACAACCGCACCGCCGCGCTGCCCAGCTCCATCCCGGTGGGCTCCGAGGAGACCGCGGCACCCCCCGGCACCTTCAGCCCGTACGCCTGCCAGGCGCGGCGGGCCAGCGGCCAGTCCTGCAGGGCGGTGGCGGCGATGCCCACGTTCCACCAGTCGGGCGCCCCGGTCTCCTTCTCGAGCAACGCGACCGCGCGCAGCCCGGCAGTGCGGGCCTGCTCCCAGTCGTGGCGGAACTTGTGCAGCAGCGCCAGGTTGAACCAGGACTCCGAAAGCCAGGGCTCCAGATCCGCGGCACGGGTCAACAGCGCTCCCGCGTCCTCGTACCGGCCGTCACCGATCAGGGTGAACGCGCGGTCGGTGGCCTGCCGCCAGGAGGCGGAGGGCCGGTGCCGTCCCTTCCCGAAGATCCTCACGATTCCGCCTGCCAGTCCCTTGCGATTCCCGCCTGCCGGATTCCTGCCGTCTGCGGGGGCCACGGACCGAGCTGTGCCCCCGAACACCCTCTCCTCGCATCCAACCACGTACGGCCGGACGGGCGCTCATTACCCATGGGTTACCCCACCGCTGGGGCCCTCAGACCGTCTCGCTGCAGCACTCGTGCGAGTGATTCCACGACCTCCGGCTGGTAGTCGCGGGCGCAGGCGAGCCGCAGCCGCTCCAGCGCGCTGAGCGGTGCCCCCAGTCCCGTGTCTTCCCTCGTCATCTCCTCGTACGCGTTGACCGCCCGGACGATTCTGGCGCTCACCGGCTGTTCCCGGTAGGGGTCGGCCTGCCGTTCCACGACGACGGCCACCTCGGCGTCCACGCCGGTCTGACGCACCACGGCGCCGCCGAGCAGGGCGATGCGCCGCTGCTCCTCGGCGGGCAGCCGGGCGGTGGCCCCGGCGGGGACGGGGTCGACCAGGCTGAGCTGCCCGATGTCGTGCATGAGGGCCGCGTACTCCAGGACGGTCAGCTCGGGCTCGGTGAGGCCCATCTCACGGCCGACGGCCCGGCTGAGCTCGGCCACGCGACGGGCGTGTCCGGGGGGCGTGTACCCCGCGATCTCGGTGGCACGGGCCAGGGAGGCGATGGTCTGCCGGTAGGTGGTGCGCACGGCCGCGTAGCGCCGGTAGGAGAGCTGGGTGAGCAGCAGCGGCAGCGAGAAGACGGGCAGCGCCCACAGACCGACGACCGCGACGGCCAGGGACATCACGGCTCCCGTGGCGCACACCGCGGAGCCGATGCCGCGCCTGCCGCGCAGCTCGTCGCGCAGCAGCGGCCCGAACGGCCAGCGGGTCCGGCAGTGGGCGAGCACGGCGGCGAGCACGGCGTCGCAGAGGGTGGTCAGGACGAGCAGGGCGACGACGATCAGCGCGTACGCGGGTCCGCTCCGGTGCTGCGGTCCGCCGTGATGGTAGAGGGGCTGGAAGCAGACGGCGGCGAAGCCGACGGTGAGCAGGCGGCGGGTGAGGTGGTCGGTGGTGGGGCCGCGCCCGCGGGCCACGTGCGGCACGCAGCCGGCGAGGGACGCCGCGAGCACCACCGCGACGACCTGGGGCACCCCGTGATGGGTGGGCCGGCCGGCGGTCTCCCCGAGGAGGGCGTAGGCGAGCGCCCCGGCCGCCCCGAGGGGTGCGGGCTCCCGTTCGCCGCTGCCGCTCCACCGGCCGAGCTCGCCGACGCCGACGAGCACCCCGAAGGCGAGGGCGGCACCGGGTTCCTCGATGCCGTGCCAGAGAGTCCGGGCGAGACAGCCGGCGCCGAGGAGCCCGGCCGCGACGTGGGCGAGGAACAGGGGGAGACGGCCGGCGGTCATGCACCGCCCCCACCGGGTCCCCGCCCGGCCGGACGGCCGACCACGGGCAGGGCCGGAGGCGGTACGTTTCCGCGCGCCCGGGCTCCCCGGGCCTCCTCGTGCCGCTCCTCGTCCGCGGTCACCACCGGGTGCCAGCCGTGCCGTGCCAGGGCCCGGACGAACGCCCGTACCATCGCCGGGTCGAACTGCGACCCCGCGCACCGCTGGAGTTCGGTCAGGGCCGCGGCGACGGGGCGGGCCCGCCGGTAGGAGCGGGTGGAGGTCATGGCGTCGAAGGCGTCGGCGACGGCGACCACGCGGGCGCACTCGGGGATCCGGTCGCCCGTCAGCCCGTACGGATACCCGCTGCCGTCGAGGCGCTCGTGGTGGTGGAGGATCGCGGACCGCGCCTCGTCGAGGAACCCGATGCCGCGGACCATCTCGTGGCCGTACTCGGGGTGCAGTTCGATGATCCGCCGCTCCTCGGGGGTGAGCGGCCCGTCCTTGCGCAGCAGCCGGGTGGGCACGCCGAGTTTGCCCACGTCGTGCAGGATCCCGGCGAACCGCAGCACCTCGACACGTTCGTCGTCCATGCCGAGTTCGCGGGCGATCATCATCGAGGCCTGTCCGACGCGTTCGCTGTGCCCGCGGGTGTAGCCGTCCTTGATGTCGACCGCCTGGACGAGCGCCCGGATCGTGGCCTGATGGGCCGCCCGCTCGCGGTGGTACTGGGCAAAGACCCAGCAGGACACGTGCATGGGCAGCAGCACGAGCAGAGCCGCGACCGGCCCATACGTGCTGCGCCACAGCACGGCCATCATCAGTCCGGCCAGGCCGTGCACGGTGACGGGCGCGAGGGAGCGCAGGAACAGGCCACGCCAGGCGGTGTGCGTCGGTACGCCCTCGGCGAGCGCCAGGATCCCGCCGTCGAGGCAGGTGAGCGCCAGGCAGAACGCCACGACGGCGGCGCCCGCGGGCAGGAGCGCGTACGGGAAGCGGGGGCCGACGACCGCGTCGTGGCCGCCGAGCGACCAGTGCACCCGGGAGGCCGCCCACACGGCCAGGGCGAGCTGTGCGGCCCGCCAGGTCCGGCGCAGCCAGGCCGGCCGCCCGTCGACCCGGGCGAGCAGGGCTCCCGGCAGCGGCACGAGCGCGGCGGCCGCGGGCGGCAGCAGGAAGGCGCCGGCGAGCAGGACGGGGAAGAACGTGCCCATGCCGTCGGGTGCGTGGCGGCCCACGAGGGAGCACCGGGGGACCTGCTCGCAGCCGGCGTAGAGCACGGCGAGCAGGGCGACCGCCCACCAGGGGACGGGCAGCCCCGGCACGGGAGCCACGCAGAGCAGGGCGGCCAGGGCGGCACAGCCCACGTACACGTAGCCCCACGACCGAACCGGTCCCACGACGCCACCTCCCGCCGACCGGCGCCCGGCCTGGAACCGGGCGGGCCCGGTCATGCCCCATTCAGGCTCGGGAGCCTAGAGGGGCAGGTGGCGTACCGGGGTGGCATTGGCCCAATCCATGGGCCTCCGGCCCGTGGATTAGCACATTCGAGTGATGAACTGTCGAGGATTGACCCAGCGTCCGAACTGGAGTTCAGGACTCCTGCGGAGTCGCGGTCACATCGTGCTCGGGGACCGCCTGGCCGGAGCGGATCAGCTCGATGCGGCCCATGACCTTCGCCCGCAGGTCCCTCGGCACGTCGTCATGGCCGCAGCACCGCTTGACCAGCTTCTTCACGGCCTGCTCCAGCCCGTACTTCTCCAGGCAGGGAGAGCACTCCTTGAAGTGCTGCTGGAACTTGGTGCGGTCTACGTCCGGCATCTCACTGTCGAGGAACTCGTAGAGGTGGTCCAGGACCTCACTGCAGTCCGTCTCGTGCGGCTCTCCGCAGCTCATGAGCCCGAGCCTTTCTCGTTCGACTCTCCGGCGCCGGCCGGGACCAGCCCGCGCTCGCGGGCGTAGTCCTCGAGCATGCCGCGCAGTTGACGGCGGCCCCGGTGCAGCCGGGACATCACCGTGCCGATGGGTGTCCCCATGATGTCGGCGATCTCCTTGTAGGCAAAGCCCTCTACGTCCGCGAGGTAGACGGCGATGCGGAATTCCTCGGGGATCGCCTGGAGCGCTTCCTTGACGTCCGAGTCGGGAAGGTGGTCGAGCGCCTGCGACTCCGCCGAGCGCAGACCGGTCGACATGTGCGACTCGGCGCGTGCCAGCTGCCAGTCCTCGATCTCCTCGGCCGCGCTGCGCTGGGGTTCGCGCTGCTTCTTGCGGTACGAGTTGATGAACGTGTTGGTCAGGATCCGGTACAGCCAGGCCTTGAGGTTGGTGCCCTCGCGGAACTGGTGGAAGGACGCGTACGCCTTCGCGTACGTCTCCTGCACCAGGTCCTCGGCGTCGGCCGGGTTGCGCGTCATGCGCAGCGCGGCCGAGTACATCTGGTCGAGGAATTCGAGCGCGTCCCGCTCGAAGCGCGCACTGCGCTCGGCGGACGACTCCATGCCCGTGCCCCGGCCCTCGGGCTGCTCCGCCTGGCCGTAGTCGGTCCCTGCGTCGGTACCGGTGACCGGACCCACCTCCTCCAGCGACATGGCAGGACCGAAACCGATCCCACTCGAATCGGAGGATAGACGAACATCGTTGCCCGCCGCCGCTCGAATCGGAGCGGTCTTCGCCGCGCGCAGCACCGTCCAGTCCAGGTCAGCGCTGCTGCTGCGGCTCGAATCAAGCTCCGCCGGGCGCAGTCCGTCCACGGGGTGGTGGTGGGCGACGGGTGGGCAGATGGTCGAACCCATGCGGCGAACTTCCTCTCGTCGGCGCGTACAGCACGCCCGGTGCTGTCTGGTCCCGACAACAGTGGTCCGCCTCGCAACATTCCCGGCGTCACCCGAGTGACGTGGCCCACTTCACCACGGCGTCGGTGAGGGTCTCCAGGGCCTGTTCCTGGGTGATGTCCGCGCGCTTGGGCACCGCGAAGCCGTGGTCGCCACAGGGCACCTCGACGATCTCGTAGGAGCCCCGGGGGAACTCCTCCGGCCTGCCGAACGGGTCGTTGTCGCCCTGCACCACCAGTGTGGGCACGCCCGCGCCCAGCAGTTCGTCCGCCCGCGACCTCTCCGGCTTGCCCGGCGGATGCAGCGGGAAGCTCAGGGCGAGGACCGCGTGCGCGCCCAGCTCGGCGGCGGTGCGGCAGGCGACCCGGGCCCCTGCGCTGCGTCCGCCCGAGATCACCGGCAGCCCGGGGGCGGCGAGCGCGGGCCACACCCCGCGCCAGCCCAGATCCAGCGTCTTGGGCGCGGGCGCCACCTTCTTGCCGGTGACTCGCCAGGGCTGCTCCACGAGCGCGACGCTCACGCCGTGCGCGGGCAGGACCCGGGCGAGTGCCTGGAGGTCGCGTGCCTCGATGCCGCCGCCGGCACCGTGACTCACGGCCAGGACCAGCCTCGCCTGCTTCGCCCGGTGCCAGGTGACGCGGGCCGTACCGGCGTCCGTCTCGACGCTCTGTGTCACATCGGTCAC
Organism: Streptomyces sp. NPDC107546; assembly: GCF_055639175.1. Taxonomy (NCBI): domain Bacteria; kingdom Bacillati; phylum Actinomycetota; class Actinomycetes; order Kitasatosporales; family Streptomycetaceae; genus Streptomyces; species Streptomyces sp. NPDC107546. The sequence continues at coordinate 9,514 of NZ_JBVKBA010000003.1, forward strand.
GTCAGAACAGTGTGCCCTCTTCGGGCCCCGCCAGCTCCTTCAGCAGTTCCGGGCCGTTGTTGCGGACGTTGCTGACCGCCGTGGAGACCGGATAGGCGCGCATCAGCCCCGGGGGTGGCGGGTCCAGCAGCGAGCGCAGGTCGTCGGGGTCCGTGCGGGAGGGGTCGAGCCACGCGTCCCAGCGGTCCGGGGTGAGCATCAGCGGCATCCGGGGGTGGATGTCGGCCAGGGTGCGCGGGCCCCCGGCCGGGGCCACGGCCAGCGGTGTCGTCTCCGCCTCCGTGGTGATCACCGAGCAGGTCGCCCACCAGGCCTGCGGGTGGTCGTCGGGCAGGGTCCTGTCCCGCCAGAACTCGTACAGCCCGGCCATCGCGAAGACCGTGCCGTCGGCGGGCAGCACGAAGTACGGCTGCTTGCGCGGGCGCTTGCGCCTGCCCTCGACCTCCAGGTCGCGCTCGTCCTTGCCGGTGACCCACTCGTAGTAGCCGTCGGCGGGCAGGATGCAGCGCCGGGTGGCGAAGGCCCGGCGGTACGACGGTTTCTCGTGCACGGTCTCGGCACGCGCGTTGATCATGCGGGCGCCGCCCTCGGGCGACTTGGCCCAGGAGGGGACGAGGCCCCACTTGAGCCTGCGCAGCTGGCGAACCGGGCGCGTGTCGTCGGCGTCCTTCACAGGACGGTCCAGGACGGCGTAGACCTCCTTGGTCGGAGCCACGTTGTAGTCGGGCGCCAGAGACTCCTCCGGTTCCCTCCCCCCAGCTCTCGACTCCGCTCGAGCAGGGGGGACCCCCATCTCGATTTCAAAGATTCCTGCGAGATCCTCGGGCCTGCGACTCGCTGCGTACCGTCCGCACATGCGTGCCACACTGCCAGATCCGCCGACGACCCTGGAGCCACTCACCGCAATGGACAGCCTCGCCTCGACCTCGCTGAGTTCGCTGCCCGATCTCTGGGACGAGGTCTTCGGCAGCCAACCGGACCCCGCTCTGTGGGTGGTGATCGCCACCATGGTCGCGGCGCTCGCCGTGGTCGTCCCGCACAGCCTGTGGCGGATATCCCGTAACGCGATCACCATCGCGCACGAGGGCGGCCACGGCCTGGTCGCGCTGCTCACCGGTCGCACGCTCACCGGAATCCGGCTCCACTCGGACACCAGCGGCCTCACGGTCAGCCGTGGCAAGCCCTACGGGCTCGGCATGATCCTCACCGCCGCCGCGGGGTACACCGCTCCCCCGCTCCTCGGCCTCGGCGGCGCGGCGCTGCTCGCCGCCGGGCACATCACCGCGCTGCTGTGGCTGGCGACCGCGCTGCTCGTGTCGATGCTGGTGATGATCCGCAACGTCTACGGGGCGCTGACCGTGCTGCTGACCGGCGGCACGTTCCTGGCGGTGTCCTGGCTGACCGGCCCGCAGGTGCAGGCGGCGTTCGCCTACGCGGCGGTGTGGTTCCTGCTCCTCGGCGGCGTACGGCCCGCCTTCGAGCTGCAGGCCAAGCGGTCCCGCGCGGGCGCCCGGGACTCGGACGCCGACCAGCTCGCCCGACTGACGAACGTGCCCGCCGGACTGTGGCTGTTCCTGTTCCACACGGTGTCGCTGTGCTCCCTGATGGGCGGCGGACGCTGGCTGCTGGAGATCTGACGCAGAACGGGGCGCCACCGTGTCGATGTGCGGCCCCGCCGCGGGGGCGCCACCGTGTCGATGTGCGGCCCCGCCGCGACGGAGGTCACCTGTTCGAACGGAACCGGGAGCTTGGGGACAGCGACCGACCATGACGGCGCCGCTCCCGAACGATGCTCCCCCCAACAGCGCCCTTATAGAGTGGGGCCATGGCCCCGAACGCCCCGCACACCGCCCTCTGGCCCGCCCCGCACGCGAGCGGAGCCGTCGACGCGACGGTTCACGTGCCCGGGTCCAAGTCGGTCACCAACCGCGCCCTCGTGCTCGCCGCCCTCGCCTCCGAGCCGGGCTGGCTGCGCCGCCCGCTGCGCTCCCGCGACACCCTGCTGATGGCCGCGGCCCTGCGCGCGATGGGCGTCGGCATCGAGGAGGGGGTCGGCCCGGACGGCTCCGGCGAGACCTGGCGCGTCATCCCCGCCGTACTGCACGGCCCGGCCACGGTCGACGTCGGCAACGCCGGCACCGTGATGCGCTTCCTGCCCCCGGTGGCCGCGCTCGCCGACGGCCCGGTCCGCTTCGACGGCGACCCGCGCTCGTACGAACGTCCCCTGAACGGCGTGATCGACGCCCTGCGCGCCCTCGGCGCCCGTATCGACGACGACGGCCGCGGCGCGCTGCCGCTGACCGTCCACGGCGGCGGCGCGCTGGACGGCGGACCGGTGTCGGTCGACGCGTCCTCGTCCTCCCAGTTCGTCAGCGCCCTGCTGCTGTCCGCCCCCCGCTTCAACCAGGGCGTCGAGGTCCGCCACACCGGTGCGACGCTGCCCTCCCTGCCGCACATCCGCATGACGGTCGACATGCTGCGCGCGATCGGCGCCCAGGTGGACACCCCGGAGTCGGGTGGCGAGCCCAATGTCTGGCGGGTCACCCCGGGCGCCCTGCTCGGCCGTGACCTGACCGTCGAGCCCGACCTGTCCAACGCCCAGCCGTTCCTCGCCGCCGCCCTGGTCACCGGCGGCAAGGTCGTCATTCCGGACTGGCCGGCCCGCACGACGCAGCCCGGCGACCGCCTGCGTGAGATCTTCACCGAGATGGGCGGCTCCTGCGAACTGACCGAACGGGGCCTGGTCTTCACCGGCTCCGGTGCCATCCACGGCATCGACGTGGACCTGGGCGAGGTCGGCGAGCTGACCCCGGGCATCGCGGCGGTCGCGGCCCTGGCGGACTCCCCGTCCACCCTGCGCGGCGTGGCCCATCTGCGGCTGCACGAGACGGACCGCCTGGCCGCCCTGACCAAGGAGATCAACGAGCTGGGCGGTGACGTCACCGAGACCGCCGACGGTCTCCACATCCGCCCGCGCCCCCTGCACGGCGGGGTCTTCCACACCTACGACGACCACCGCATGGCCACCGCGGGCGCCGTCATCGGCCTCGCGGTCGAGGGCGTGCGGATCGAGAATGTGGCCACCACGGCCAAGACGCTGCCGGACTTCCCCGACCTGTGGACCGGGATGCTGGGGAACTGACGGGCGGACTGACGACCATGCGCCGCTACGGCAAGCACACCGACGAGGACGACATCCGCACGCGTCCCAACCGCAGGGGCAACCGGCCGCGGACGAACATCCGGCCGAAGCACGAGGACGCGGCGGAGGGCATGGTCCTCACCGTCGACCGCGGCCGGCTGACCTGCCTCGTCGACGGCCGTACGGTCATGGCGATGAAAGCCCGGGAACTGGGCCGCAAGGCCGCGGTGGTCGGTGACCGCGTGTTCCTGGTCGGTGACCTGTCCGGCGCGAAGGACACCCTCGCGCGGATCGTCCGCATCCAGGAGCGCACGTCGGTGCTGCGCCGCACCGCCGACGACGACGATCCCTATGAGCGCGTGGTCGTCGCCAACGCCGATCAGCTGGCCATCGTCACCGCCCTCGCGGACCCCGAGCCCCGCCCGCGCCTGATCGACCGCTGCCTGGTCGCGGCCTACGACGGTGGCCTGGACCCGCTGCTGGTGCTGACCAAGTCGGACCTCGCCCCGCCCGAGAAGCTCCTGGAGCTGTACGGCGACCTGGACATCCCCTACGTCGTCACCAGCCGTGAGGAACTGGAGACCGGCGATGCCGCGGACCGGGTGCGCGCGCACCTCGACGGCAAGGTCACCGCCTTCGTCGGGCATTCCGGTGTGGGCAAGACGACCCTGGTCAACGCGCTGGTTCCGGAGGACCGGCGCCGCATGACCGGGCATGTCAACGCGGTCACGGGCCGCGGCCGGCACACCACGACCTCGGCGCTGGCGCTGCCGCTGCAGGAGGCGGACGGCTGGGTCGTCGACACCCCGGGCGTACGGTCGTTCGGCCTGGCGCACATCGACCCGTCCCGCGTCATCCACGCCTTCCCGGACCTCGAGCCCGGCACCGAGGGCTGCCCGCGGGCGTGCAGCCACGACGAACCGGACTGCGCGCTCGACGCATGGGTCGCCGAGGGGCACGCGGATCCGGCCCGGCTGTACTCCCTGCGCAGGCTGCTCGCCACGCGGGAACCCAGGGAAGGGGACTGACCTCGCCGGTGTTTGGGTCCCTCACACGCAGGTAAAGGCTTACACGCACCGAGATCCGACAGGGCCTGTGCAGTCGGCGTGGGGACGTGGAGGACGACACATGGCGTGGCTGCTGGTCATCGTGGCCGGACTTCTCGAGACCGGTTTCGCCGTCTGCCTCAAGCTCTCCCACGGTTTCACCAGGCTCTGGCCGACCATCGCGTTCTGCTGTTTCGCACTGGGCAGCTTCGGCCTCCTCACGCTGTCCTTGAGGAAGCTGGACGTGGGTCCGGCGTACGCGGTGTGGACGGGGATCGGGGCGGCGGGGACGGCCATCTACGGGATGGTGTTCCTGGGTGACCTCGTGTCCACGCTGAAGATCGTCTCCATCACCTTCGTGATCGTGGGCGTGATCGGCTTGCAGCTCTCGGGCTCGGCTCACTGAGCCTGAGGGGCACGCCCCGTAAGAGACGGGGCTCGGGGCGCACCGTCACCGAGCCTGCTGCGGCAGAGCGGCCCGCACCAGTTCCGCGACCCCGCTCTCCCCCGGCGGAGCCGCCACACACGACAGCGACAACCGGACGACCACCTCACAGGCACGGGCCAACTCCGCGGCATCGCCGTTGCCCTTGCCGGGCAGGGCCACCGCCGCCACCGCGCGATCAAGGACCAGCCCCACCAGATCCGACGGTGAGGGCAGTGGCCCATCGGCCCGCCGCTGTGCCGGTACGGCGGAGCCGGACGGCACGGCCGCGAGCGACGGCGACGGCAACGACTCGCTCCAGCATCCGGTGAGCAGGGCGCGGACGAGGGCGTTCTCGCGGGCCGCCGAGACGGTCCACTCCGCGGCCGAAGCCAGTCGCTCGCCGACGCCGCCGGGTACGGCGAGAGCCTTCTCGACACCGGCGAGGTACCCGTCCGCCTCCCGGCGCACCAGGGCGCGGGCGAGCCCGTCCTTGCTGCCGAACTCGTTGTACAGCGTCTGGCGGGAGACACCGGCCGCCGCGGCCACGTCCACCATGCGCACGGCGGACCACGGACGGCGCAGGAGCGCCGTGTAGGCGGCGTCCAGCAGGGATTCCCGCGCTGCAGGCATCATCGCCTCCCTCGGGACCAGCGGCTCTGACGCACAGGGTTGACGCGTGCACCAACAGTGTCAAGGGTTCTCGGCGGCATTGAAGGGCGCGCACCGGCCGTCACACGCCGCGATCGCACGGCAGCGCGGGGCCGCCCGCGGAGGCGCCCCAGGAAGATCCCCCGTCCCGTGTGGCCGGTCCGGCGAAGGGGCAGATACGGTTCGGTCATGCCCGACTATCTCGATGACCTGCGGCTCGCCCATGTGCTCGCGGACGCGGCCGACGCCGCGACCACGGGCCGGTTCAAGGCCCTTGACCTCAAGGTCGAGACCAAACCGGACATGACACCCGTGAGCGAGGCCGACAAGGCCGCCGAGGAGCTGATCCGCGGCCAGCTCCAGCGCGCCCGGCCGCGTGACGCGATCCTCGGCGAGGAGTACGGCGTCGAGGGCACGGGCCCGCGCCGCTGGGTGATCGACCCGATCGACGGCACCAAGAACTACGTGCGCGGCGTGCCGGTGTGGGCCACGCTGATCTCGTTGATGGAGGCGGGCGAAGGGGGCTACCAGCCCGTCGTCGGTGTCGTCTCGGCGCCCGCGCTGGGTCGGCGTTGGTGGGCGGCGAAGGGGCATGGCGCGTTCACGGGGCGCAGTCTGTCCTCGGCGTCGCGGCTGCACGTCTCGCGCGTCGCAAGGCTGTCGGACGCGTCCTTCGCGTACTCCTCGTTGTCCGGCTGGGAGGAGCAGGGCCGGCTGAACGGCTTCCTCGACCTGACGCGCGCGGTGTGGCGCACCCGTGGCTACGGCGACTTCTGGCCGTACATGATGGTCGCGGAGGGGTCGGTGGACATCTGCGCGGAGCCGGAACTGTCGTTGTGGGACATGGCGGCGAACGCGATCATCGTGACCGAGGCCGGCGGCTCCTTCACGGGCCTCGACGGCCGCCCGGGCCCGCACAGCGGCAACGCGGCCGCGTCAAACGGTCTGCTCCACGACACCCTGCTCGACTATCTGAACGACCGGTACTAGCCCCACCGGTACGACCCCCTACCGGACGGTACGAGACACCAGGGGTGCACAAGGGTGCTTCTGTGCACCGCGAGCGCCCCAGAACTCACGTCGCGCGCCCTCTTGTTGACCGGCCCTTTGCCTGGGAACCTGGGCATCACCCACTTGTGAATTTGTGAAGCCTGGGGTGGGCGCTCCCGGCGAGCTGCATCCTACGGTTCCGGAGCCCCGAGCCAGTGCGGTCGAGTGGGTTCCGTCCAGCGCACTCGTAGCTCCAGCGCACTCGTAGGAGGTGGCTCCGCCCCATGCTCGTCCGCGACGCCATGAGCACCGTGGTCCTCACCATCGGCCCCGCACACACTCTCCGCCAGGCAGCAGCCCTGATGTCCGCCCGCCGGGTCGGCGCGGCGGTGGTCCTCGATCCGGACGCCGGCGGCCCCGGCATCCTCACCGAGCGCGACATCCTCAACTCCGTCGGCCTGGGCCAGAGCCCGGACATCGAACGGGCCCAGGCCCACACCACCATGGACGTCGTGTTCGCCGCGCCGTCCTGGACCCTCGAGGAGGCCGCGCGGGCCATGGCCCACGGCGGTTTCCGGCATCTGATCGTCCTGGACGACGACGAACCGGTCGGCGTCGTCTCGGTCCGCGACATCATCCGCTGCTGGGCCCCGACCCGCCGGCCGGCCGCGGTGAGCTGATGCAGGACGGTGCCTGTACGGACAGGATCCGCACAGGCACCGCACTCGACCGCGACCATCGACCGAGCTGCCCGACATACGGGCGACCCGGACGGCGTGAGCGGCGCCGGTTCAGCCGCGAACGGGGCGCAGGGCCTGCACCGCGACCTCCAGGCGCTTGCCGAAGTCGCCGTCGGCCCTACGGAAGTTCTCGATCGCGCGCTCGACGATGTCGTCGCGCGAGACCTGCGAGAGGGAGCCCGCGAGGTTGCCGATCAGGCGCTCCCTCTCGTCCTCGGACATCAGGCGGTACAGGTTGCCCGCCTGCACGAAGTCGTTGTCCTCCGCGTGCACCGGGGCCTCGTGGTTGCCCGTGGCGCCCTGCACCGGGACCGGCTGCCACAGTGGCCGGTCGGTCTGGAACGGTCCGCCGAAGCTGTTCGGCTCGTAGTTCCTGGCGCCCTTGTGACGGCCGTCGTACAGGAAGCCGTCCCGGCCGTGGGTACGCGCCCCGGCGGCGTGCGGGCGGTTCACCGGCAGCTGGTCGGCATTGATGCCGACGCGGTAGCGGTGCGCGTCGCCATAGGCGAACAGGCGACCCTGGAGCATCTTGTCCGGGGAGGGACCGATACCGGGCACGAAGTGGGCGGGGCTGAAGATCGACTGCTCGACCTCGGCGAAGATGTTCTCCGGATTGCGGTTGAGCTCGAGCTTCCCGATCTCGATCAGCGGGTAGTCGCCGTGCGGCCACACCTTGGTCAAGTCGAACGGGTTGAAGCGGTAGCTCGCCGCCTCGGCCGCGGGCATGATCTGGACGGAGACGGTCCAGGTCGGGTACTCGCCCCGCTCGATGGCCTCGCGCAGGTCACGCTGGTGGGAGTCGGAATCCTTGCCCGCGAGGATCTCGGCCTCCTCGGCGGTCAGGTTCCTGATCCCCTGGTCGGTCTTGAAGTGGTACTTGACCCAGAAGACCTCGCCGGCCTCGTTGTTCCACTGGAAGGTGTGCGAACCGAAGCCGTCCGTGTGGCGGTAGGACGCCGGGATACCGCGGTCGCCGAAGAGCCAGGTCACCTGGTGGGTGCTCTCCGGGCTGAGGCTCCAGAAGTCCCAGACGTTGTCCGCCTCCTGGCTGCCCGTGTAGGGGTCGCGCTTCTGGGTGTGGATGAAGTCGGGGAACTTGATGGCGTCCTTGATGAAGAACACTGGGGTGTTGTTGCCGACGAGGTCGTAGTTGCCCTCTTCGGTGTAGAACTTCAGCGCGAAACCGCGCGGGTCGCGGACGGCGTCCGCGGCGCCGAGGTTGCCGGCCACGGTCGAGAAGCGCAGGAAGACCTCGGTCTGCTTGCCGACCTCGGAGAGGAAGGCGGCACGCGTGTACGGGGTGACGTCGGCGGTGACCGTGAAGGTGCCGTAGGCACCCGCGCCACGGGCGTGCACCACTCGCTCCGGGATCCGCTCCCGGTTGAAGCGGGCGAGCTTCTCCAGCAGCAGCTGGTCCTGAACGAGAACGGGGCCGCCGACGCCTGCCGTCTCGCTGTTCTGGTTGTCGGCCACCGGAGCACCGGCCTCCGTCGTGAGCCGTCCCTGCGTCACCTGAGCCTCCTCAGTCACTGCCACTGCCTCGTCTTCTGTCCAGCCCGGTCACCCGACCAGCATAGAACTCGATCCTATATTGGACTAAGTCCAAGTCAAGCAGTCATCTAAAGTCACACCTGTTCGGAATCTGGTCCCCAGCTGTTAGGCTGGTGGGCATGAGTGACCTGTTGGAACGGCTGCGCGGACGTGGATGGCGGATGACCGCGCAGCGGCGCGTCGTGGCCGAGGTCCTCGACGGCGAGCACGTCCACCTGACGGCCGACGAGGTGCACGCGCGTGCCGTCGCGAAGCTGCCGGAGATCTCCCGGGCAACCGTCTACAACACGCTGGGTGAGCTGGTGTCCCTTGGCGAGGTGCTCGAGGTCACCACGGACAAGCGCGCCAAGCGTTACGACCCGAACGCGCACCGGCCGCACCACCACCTGGTGTGCGCCAACTGCGGCACGATCCGCGACGTCCACCCGATGGGCAACCCGCTGGCGGACCTCCCCGCCTCGGAGCGCTTCGGCTTCACAGTGTCGGACGTAGAGGTGACGTACCGCGGCCTGTGCCCGAACTGCGCGGCGGCGTAGCGGCGCTTCGTCGGCTGTGCGTCCGCCTCGCAAGGGGCGCATCACAGCGTCACCAGCGTCACAGGGACGCGTCAACGCAGCAACAGACCGAGGCCGGAACCCATTTGGATTCCGGCCTCGGTCTTTCAGTAGCGGGGACAGGATTTGAACCTGCGACCTCTGGGTTATGAGCCCAGCGAGCTACCGAGCTGCTCCACCCCGCGTCGATGAACGCAACATTACGTCAACGACACGGACAGAGGCAAATCGCTTCAGCGGCCCCGCTCCTCCGGCGCCCGGAGCCGCTCTCCGTCACGCCGACAGCTCCTCCCGCAGAGCGTCCCGCAACCGCGCCGCCCGCTCCGCCACCTCCGCCGGTCCCAGCGACACCGCTCGGTCGGCCCACCGCTGCCCCTCCGCCAGCTCCCCCCGACGCGCGTAGACCAGCGCCAGCCGCAACGCCGCGCGCCCATGCCCGGCGTCGGCCGCCCGGGTCCACCACAGCGCGGCCTCCGGCTCGCTGCCCTCCCGCGCCAGCAGCAGCCCCAGATTGAAGGCGCCGTTCCGCGACCCGCCCTCCGCCGCCTGCCGGTACCACCGCGCCGCCTCCACGACGTCCCCCCGCGCGGCGGCCAGCATCCCGACCCGTACCTGCGCCCGGCGGTGCCCCTGCGAGGCCGCCCGCTCGTACCACTCCTCGCACTCGCTCTTCTCGTGCGACGGCTCCCCCAGCTCGTGCTCGGGCGCCGGGGGCCGCCGCGCGTCCAGGAGCGTGGCAAGCCGGTACGCCGCCTCCGCGCTGCCGCCCCCCGCGGCGCAGCGCAGATGCCGTTCGGCCGTCCGCTCGTCCCCCTGACGCAGTCGGGCGATCCCGACCTGGAGTGCTGCCTCGGTGTGCCCCGCGGCAGCCGCCCGCTCGTACCATCCGAGGGCCGTGTCGTCCTCGCCCCGGCCGGCGTAGAGGATCCCCAGGTTGAACGCGGCGTCCACGCTCCCGGCCTCCGCCGCCTTGGAGAACCACGGTTCCGCCCCCGTCGTGTCCCCGCACTGCAGCAGCAGGATGGCAAGCGCGTTCGCCGCCTCACGATGCCCGGCGTACGCCGCACGCCGGTACCACTGCTCGGCCTGCGCGGTCCGCCCCTGCTCGGCACAGAGCAGCCCCAGGTTGTACGCGCCGTTGACGTCGCCCGCGTCCATCGCCGCCCGGTACCACCGCTCGGCGGTCTGTGTCTCCCCACGCTCGGCGTGCAGCGCGCCCAGGGCGTTCGCCGCGTTGCCGTCGCCCTCCTGGGCGGCTCTGAGCCACCACACCGCGGCGCTCTCGGTGTCCCCCGCGTCCCGCAGCAGGAAGCCGAGCGCGCAGGCGGCCCGCGCCTCGCCGTCCTTCGCGCTCGTCAGGTACCAGCGACCGGCCTCCTTCAGATCGCCCCGCCGCTCCAGGATCACCCCGAGGTGCAGCGCCGCGCGCCGGTGCCCGCGCGCGGCGGCCTGCCGGTACCACTGCTCCGCCTCCTCGAGCACGGACGGCTCGACACCGTTGTCAGCGTCGGCCTCCTGCTCACCCAGCGCCCTGCGGTCGAGCGTTCTCGCCAGCCGGTACGCGGCCTCACGGTGCCCGCGCTCCGCGGCGGCCCGCATCCACTGCTCGGCGCTGTCGTCACCGCGGTGCTCCAGCAGATCGGCGAGCGCGTACGCGCCCAGAACATGCCCCTGCTCGGCCGCCTGGCGCAGCCAGTACTCGGCGGCCGGCTCGTCGCCACGCTCACGGTGGTGCCGTCCGAGCGCGTGCGCGGCCGCGGCGGACCCGGCGACGGCGGCGATGCGCCACCAGCCGGCCGCCTCCTCGGCGTATCCGCGCTGGTGCAGAAGGACACCCAGGTTGTTGGCGGCGGCGCGGTCACCCGCGGCGGTGGCGGCGCGCAGCTGGGGCTCGGCTCCGTCGAGATCGCCTCGGCGCAGCAGCATGGCGCCGAGGACGCTCATCGCCTGGACGTCGCCGGCCTCGGCGGCGAGCCGCTGCCGCGCCTCCTCGGCCGCCTCACCGGCCTCGTCCCGCTCGACGGCCTGCTCGACGGCCTGCTCGACAGCCTGGTCAACGGAGGGGTCGACGGAGGAATCGGCAGAGTGATCGACGGACTGGTGGGCGAGCCCGTGGGCGGACATGTCGGCGGACTGCTCGGCCGACCGGTCCACGAGCCGGTCGGCGGACCGCCCAAATCGGCCCGTCCCGAACAGAGTTGCCTTCTCCCCCATAACGTCCATCGTCGCACCACCTGCAACCTGGGTACACCTGGTATACCGCAGCCAGTGAGGTCACTTCAGCGTTTTGTCGACATGCCCACAGAGAGACAAGTCAAACACAGAAGTGGCCAACTGCCCCCACAAACAGCCACATTTCAGGCAAGTCGCCTGGTCACGCCGTACTCCCCGTCGTGTCGCACACACGCCGAAGGCCCGGATCCAAGATCAGGATCCGGGCCCTCGACTTCAGTAGCGGGGACAGGATTTGAACCTGCGACCTCTGGGTTATGAGCCCAGCGAGCTACCGAGCTGCTCCACCCCGCGCCGTTGTTCCTCCACCGTATCACGGCGCGGGAGGGGCCCTGGTTCAGCCCCCGCCGGAAGCGCTCGGTGAACTGCTGGGCGAACCGCTCGGGGTGCCGCTCGGCGAGCTGCCGGGGGTGGCGGAGGTACTGCTGCCGCTCGCTCCGCCGCCACCGCCACTGGTCTTCCCGGCCTTGGTCTGGGCCTCCTCGGCCCGCTTCAGCGCGTCCTGCAGGTCCTTCTGCGCCCGCCCGTACGCTTCCCAGTCGCCCTTCTTGAGGGCTTCCTGGCCGGCGTCGAAGGCCTTCTGGGCGTCCTGGAGCGCCTGTTGGACGGTCGGGTTGCCGGGCGTCGGCGGTTTGCCGGTCCCGGTGTCCGGCGGCGGGGTGGAACCCTGGACGCCGAAGACCTTGTTGAGCGCCTCGTCGAGCGTGTCCTCGAACGCGGTGTTGCCGCCGTAGGTCACCAACACCTTCCGCAGCAGCGGGTACTTGAGCCCGCCGCCACGGACGTAGACGGGTTCCAGGTACAGCAGCCCCCCGTCGAGCGGCACGGTCAGCAGGTTGCCGTACTCGATGTCGGAGTCGCCGCCCTTCAGCAGCCTGATCGACTCGGCGATGCTCTGCTCGGAGTTGAACTGGCTCTGGACCTGCTTCGGCCCGTCGACCGTTCTGCTCGTCGGCAGCTTCAGAATCCTGATCCTGCCGTAGTCGGGTGTGCCCGCCTCGGAGTCGACCGCCATGAAGGCGCTCAGGTTGTCACGGCCGTTCGGCGTGAAGGTCGTCGTCAGGGAGAACGCCTGCGCCTGCTGGTCGGGCATCTTCATGCTCAGGTAGTACGGCGGCACCGCGTTGCCCGTCTTGTTCGTCGGGTCGTCGGGCACCTGCCAGACCTCGCTGCCGCTGAGGAACGTCTGCGCGTCCTTGACGTGGTAGCGGGTCAGCAGCTCGCGCTGGACCTTGAACAGGTCCTGCGGGTAGCGCAGATGGGACATCAGCGACGACGAGATGTCGCTCCGCGGCTTCACCGTGCCCGGGAACGCCTTCATCCAGGTCTTCAGGACGGGGTCCTCGGTGTCCCACTGGTAGAGCTTGACCTCGCCCGTGTACGCGTCGACGGTCGCCTTCACCGAGTTGCGGATGTAGTTGACCTGGTTCTGCTGGGCCATCACCGCGCGCTGGGTGTTGCCCGCGGTCAGCGAGTCGGCCGTCGTGTCGCCCAACGTCGTACGGGAGGAGTACGGATAGCCGTTCGACGTCGTGTAGGCGTCGACGATCCACTGGATGCGGCCGTCGACGACCGCGGGGTAGGCGTCACCGTCGATGGTCAGCCACGGCGCGACCGCCTCGACACGCTCCTTGGGCGTGCGGTTGTACACGATCCTCGAGCCGTCGCCTATGGCGCCGGAGTAGAGGATCTGCGGCTCACTGAACGCCACCGCGTACGCGGCCCGGTTGATCGGGTTGGAGAGGCTGACCCCGCTCTTGCCCCGGTAGCTGGTGGTCTTCTCGCCGTTGTCGTCGGAGTAGTCGATCTCCTTCTGGGGGCCGCCGACGATCGAGTACGTGGTGGTCTTCTCGCCGTAGTAGATCCGCTGTTCGTACGTCCCGAGGTCACCGGTCGACGGCAGGTCGGACTCGGTGAAGACGGGCTGGCCGTTGGCGTCGGCGGTGGTGCCCTTGGCGGCGACCACACCGTAGCCGTGGGTGTAGCGGAAGTGGTCGTTGATCCAGTTGTTCTTCGGAATGCCGTTCAGGTTCAGCTCACGCAGACCGATGACCGTGTCCTGGTCCTTGCCGTCCTTCGTGTACCGGTCGACGTCCAGGTTGGTCGGGAACGCGTAGTAGTTCTTCATCTGCTGGAGCTGCTGGAACGTCGGCGAGACGATGTTCGGGTCCAGCAGGCGGATGCTCGCCGTGGCGTCCGCGTCGTCGCGCAGCGTGCTCTTGTCCTTGGTGCTGCTCGTCCCGGCGTACTCGCTGACCTGGGCGTCGTCGATGCCGTAGGCCTCGCGGGTCGCCTTGAGGTTCTTGTCGACGTACGGCGCCTCCTTGGCCTGCTCGTTCGGCTGGACCTGGAACTTCTGGACGATCGCCGGGTACAGCCCGCCGATGAGGATCGCCGAGAGCACCATCAGGCCGAAGCCGATCACGGGCAGCTGCCAGGTGCGCCGCCACAGGGTGGCGAAGAACAGCAGCGCGCAGATGACCGCGATGCAGAACAGGATCGTCTTGGCCGGCAGGTAGGCGTTCGCGTCGACGTACCTCAGGCCCGTCCAGTCGCCGGTCGCCTTGAAGTCGCTGGACTTGACCGCGAGTCCGTACCGGTCGAGCCAGTAGGCCACCGCCTTCAGGGCGACGAAGACACCCAGCAGCACGGACAGGTGCCCGGTGGCGGCGGCCGTGGCGCGCGCTCCCGGGGAGGTGATCCGCAGCCCGCCGTACAGGTAGTGGGTGAGCGCGGCGGCGATCAGCGACAGGACCGTCGCGGCGAAGCCGAAACCGAGCAGGAAGCGGTACCAGGGCAGGTCGAAGGCGTAGAAGGAGACGTCCAGGTGGAACTGGGGGTCCTCCTGGTGGAATGGCACGCCGTTCACCCACATCAGCCAGGTCCGCCACTGGCTGGACGCGGACGCACCCGCGACCAGGCCCACCAGGGCGGTGATCCCGAGCAGCAGCCACGTCTTGTACGGCGCGATCCCCATCCGGTAGCGGTCGAGGCTCTGCTGCTCCATGGACATGGCGCTCAGCGGCGGACGCAGCCGGTGCGCGAGCCAGATGTTGACGCCGACCGCTGCCGCCATCAGCAGACCGAAGACGAAGAAGAGTCCGATCTTGGTCCACAGGGTGGTGGTGAAGACGGACGAGTACTTCACCGACCGGTACCAGAGCCAGTCCGTCCAGAAACCGGCGAACATGACGAACGCCATACCGAGAACGGCGAGGACCCCGAGCGTCATGAGCAGGGTCCGGGCCCGCCCGGACGGGCGGCCCACTCTGATCCGTGGCCCCGTCGGGCCTCCGCCGCGGTCGGGCATCTGGAAAGCCAAGGTGCGCACCTCGAAGTTCGCTGTTGATCCGAGTTGATCCGTCAGGCCCCCGTGAACGCGGACCATGGATGAGGCTCCACGATCGCGGAGCCTCACCTATGCAACTTACTGGCGCTTTACTCGGTTCCCGCTTCGGGGTGCGAACGAGGCAGGATTGTGACCATGTCCAACACTCCCATGGCAGCGAACCCGCTCACCCGGACCGTGCTCGAGATCGACGAGTACGCCTCCGGCCTCGGCTGGGACCAGCCCGCTCGCCTCTTCGCCCTCGTCGACACCGCGCGCCTGCGGACCGAGGAGCCCGCGCTCGCGACCCAGCTCGGTCTGGAGGACGAGCCCGAGCCCGCGGGTCTCACCCCGATCGAGCAGGACGAGATCCCGGCCGGCCGACCGCTGGACGAGTTCCTCGGCACCATCGCCTGGCCCGACGCGGTGGCCGGCTGTGCGCTCACGGTGGAGCGGCTGATGCTGCCGCCGTCCGCGGAGTCCCAGGTCCCCCAGGGACTGAGCGAGAAGAAGCTGGCCGCGTGGGTCGCCGAGCACCCGGAGCGCCAGGAGGTGCGGATGACAGTGGCGGTGCTGCGGGACGGCGCGCGGGAGTCGGCGCTGCGGCTGCGCGAGAAGGACTCGCCGACGGAGGTGCTGACGGGTCCGGACCTGGTGCCGGGCCTTGCGGAGGCACTGGCGGCCACGTTCGAGGACTGAGCGCTCCGCACAACGGGGGCGGGGGCGCCCGGAGGCTTCCGGGCACCCGCCCACTCATGTGAAGGCACCGCCGTCAGCCCTTGGTGGTGCACTTCGGCAGATCGGCGGTCTTGCCGGTGCGGATGTCCTTGAGGGCGTTCAGGGCGTCCGCGATGGTGTTGACCTTGACCAGGGTGAGCCCCTTGGGGGTGTCCTTGGCGGCGGAAGCGCAGTTGTCCTTGGGGGTGAGGAAGTACTGGGCGCCCTTGCTGCGCGCGCCGACGGTCTTCATCTCCACACCGCCGATCGGTCCGACCTGGCCGTCGTCGTCGATGGTGCCGGTGCCGGCGACGAACTTGCCGCCGGTGAGGCTGCCCGGGGTGAGCTTGTCGTAGATGCCGAGGGCGAACATCAGCCCGGCGCTCGGGCCGCCCACGTCGGCGAGCTTGATGTCGACGGTGAACGGGAAGGTGTGATCGGTCCCGGCGGAGATCCCGACGATGGCGCGCTCCCTGGCGGTGTCGTGGGACTTCGTCGTGGTGATCGTCACATCCCGGGTTTCGGTGGCCGTCTTGTGCGCCTTCTCGGCGGCGGCCTGCACCTTGGCGGGCACGATCGTGAACACGACATTCTCGCCGGGCTTGTGCTTGGTGACCAGCTTGGCGACGTCCTCGGGCACCTTCACGGCACTGCCGTCGACGGCCTTGATGACATCACCGGCGTGCAGCTTGCCCTCGGCGGGCGCCCCCTTGAGCACGGTGGAGACGATCACCCAGGACTTCACCGGGACGCCCAGTTCCTTCAGGGCGGCGACCTTGGCGCTCTCCTGGGACTGGCTGAACTCCTCGGCGTTCTCCTGCGTGGACTGCTGTTCGGTCTTGCCGTCCGGGTAGAGCGTGTCGTGCGGGACCACCTTGATGTCGTGCGCCAGCCAGCCGTAGACGGCCTCCACCAGATTCATGTTGTATTCGGCGCTGGTGACCCGCACGGTCGTCATGTTCAGGTGTCCGGTCGTCGGGTAGGTCCTGCGCCCGGAGATCTGCAGCACCGGCTGGCCGTCGTGCTCGTCCAGGGTGTTCACCGTCGGCCCCGGGGACATCTCCGAGTACGGCACTTTGATGAACACTCCCGCACACAGGAGCGCGATCAGCATCAAGGTGGAGGCGAGCATCGTCGCAGTGCGGCGTGGCATGGAACGACAGTACGGGACGGTGCTGTCAGCGGACCGTCAGGGCCGTCCGTACGAGCACGGGCGGCCCCTGGATCCTCGGCGCCCTCAGCCGCCCGAGTGGGACCTCTCCATCGCCTCGCGGAAACGCGCGTACCCGGCGAGCTCGGAGCCGTCGCCCGCGGCCTTGCGGTTCCGACTGGCCCAACTGCCCCACACTCCTGCACCGATCGCAGCCATAAGCGGAATCAGCAACCAGGCGAGCGCCGCCATGCCGACCTCCCAACCCCGATGAGCGACCGCAACTGACTGATCAGCAGATTAATCATCCGCAGTGTCAACGCTCACGCGAGGGGTACGGTTACGCAACCGGAGCCCGGGTGAGAGGTTGGTTAACCCCAGGAGAGGTATACGCTCGCCCGCTCAGCAGGCACCCACCCGCCCTCCCGTCGCCCGACCACCACCCCTCAACGACGGCGCTACGCGCCGACCCATTCATCGGTGCCGTCGGAGAACCTCTGGTGCTTCCAGATGGGCACTTCGTGCTTGAGGTCGTCGATGAGCTTGCGGCAGGCCTCGAAGGCCTCGCCCCGGTGGGGACACGCCACGGCGACGACGACGGCGAGATCACCGACGCGCAGGTCCCCCACGCGGTGCACCGCCGCGAGCGCCCGCACGGGGTACTCGGCGACGACCTTCTCGGCGATGCGTCGCATCTCGGCCTCGGCGGTCGGATGGCACGAGTATCCGAGCGCGTCGACATCGGCCCCGCCGTCATGGTTCCGCACGGTCCCGACGAACAGCGCGATCCCTCCGGCGGCGGCGTCCCCCACGGCCCGGAAGACCTCGTCGACGGAGAGCGGGGTGTCCTGAATGGCCAGCAGCTTGATGGGCTCGTCCGCCACCTGCTCACCGGGGTGATCACTGTTGGGTGCCATGCCCCCATCGTGCCGTACACCTCCAAGAAGGAGGAACAGACGCTTCAGGAGGCACGCGCGCGTGGGGCTGCGAAGCGTCACGGTACGGGCGGCGCGCCACACCCGCCGGTCCGCACTGTGAGGACGTACGAGGAGGACGGATGAGGGGGAGGCCGTGCCCCTCAGGCCCGCCGCCGCGCCTTCCGTGCCCTCCGCACCACCGCCGCCGCGCCCAGCAGAGCGACCGTCGCCCCCGCGGCCCCCGCCGCCGTGGCGTCCTTGCGTCCCAACCGCCGCCCCACCACGGTGTGCCGCCCGGCCACCTCATCCAGCAGCTCGGCCAGCACCTCCTCGTTCGTCCACTTCGGCCGCCACCCGGCGTCGTGCAGCCGGCTCCCGCTCACGACCCACGGGTACATCGTGTACGCGAGGTCCCCGGCCGGCGAGGGCGTCAGCCCGATGCGGTGCAGCCGGGCCGCCGCGCCCAGCGCGACCGCGGACGGCAGCTCCATCCGACGGATCCCGCTCAGCTCCTCGACCTCCTCCTGCTCCAGCCACCCCTCGCACCCGACGGCCAGCTCCCCCTCCACCTTCTCCAGAACGGCGTACTCCAGGGCACTGCACAGATCCTCGACGTGGCAGAACTGCCATGCCGGCCGCGACCCTGCCACCACCAGCAGCCGAGGCGACTCGAAATACCTGGTCAGCGCCGTGTCCGTGCCCCCGACCAGCACAGCGGGCCGTACGACGGTGACATTGAGCCCCGGATGCGCCCGGGGCGCGCGCCGCGCGAGCCGCTCGATCTCCAGCAGGTCCCCCACCCCGGTCGCCTCCGCCGTCGCCCGCAGCTCGGCATCCTCCGACAGCGGCAGCTCGTTGTCCGGCAGCGCCCCGTAGACCATCGCGGAGGTGCACAGCACCACCCGGTGCACCCCGGCGGCCGCCGCCGCGGTCAGCACGGTCTGGGTTCCGCGCACGTTGTACGCCGTGCGCGCCGCCGGGTCCGTCTCCAGGTCCAGGTCGAGTGCCAGGTGCACCACCACGTCCGCGCCCCGCAGCTTGTCCGCGATCGCCGGGTCCCGCACGTCCAGGATGTGCCACCGCGCCGCCCCGCACTCCCCGCGCCGCTCGTCGATGGCGACGACCTGCCTGATCTCCTCGCACGCGGCGAGCCGCTCGGTGAGCAGCGCGCCGACCCCGGACGCGGCGCCGGTGACCGCGACGACGGGCCCGCGAGTGGCGGTCGACTCGCCGGCGTGAAGCGCCGTCCTTGAGGGGCGGTGGTCGGGCGACGGGTGGGCTGAATGGTTTCGCGCTGCGCGAACCTGCGGATCTGGGGAACTCACCGGGCGTCTCCAGCGGTTGTCTTCCATACGGACGCAAAGCACGCGTGCGTACCAGGTGGCATCCATCCTGCCCCAGGCCACGAGTCGGCGAAGCACCCAGGCCCGATCGGGTCAAGGTGTCTACGCTGGGTGGTGTTGTCGGGCAGCCAGCCGCCGGAAGGAACCGGTGGCCTTACCAGCCGAGGAATCCCGTGAGTGACACCCCATTCGGATTCGGCCTTCCGCCGGAGGAGCCGGAGAACGGCGACGAGGGCAAGAAGAAGGACCAGGAGAGCGGCGGTGGTCAGGGACCGGCCAACCCGTTCGGTTTCGGGCTGCCCGGAGCCGGCGGCGCCGGCGCCGACAACCCGCTCGCAGCGATGTTCGGTTCCCTGGACCCCACCGACCTGGGCGCCGCCTTCCAGCAGCTGGGCCAGATGCTCTCCTACGAGGGCGGCCCGGTGAACTGGGACATGGCCAAGCAGATCGCCCGCCAGACGGTCTCCCAGGGCACCCCCGACGGCACCAAGGACCAGAGCTTGAGCCCCGGCGAGCGTTCCGCCGTGGAGGAGGCCGTCCGCCTGGCCGACCTGTGGCTCGACGACGCGACGTCGCTGCCCTCCGGCTCGGGCTCCGCGGTGGCCTGGAGCCGCGCGGAGTGGGTCGAGGCGACCCTGCCGGTGTGGAAGGAGCTCGTCGACCCGGTCGCCGAGCGCGTCGGCGCGGCCATGGGTGATGTCCTGCCGGAGGAGATGCAGGCCATGGCGGGCCCCCTGATCGGCATGATGCGCTCCATGGGCGGCGCCATGTTCGGCACGCAGATCGGACAGGCCGTCGGCGTGCTCGCCGGCGAAGTCGTCGGTTCCACCGACATCGGTCTGCCGCTCGGTCCGGCCGGGAAGGCCGCGTTGCTGCCGCTGAACATCGAGGTGTTCGGCAAGGACCTGGGCGTGCCCAAGGAGGAGGTGCGGCTCTACCTCGCGCTGCGCGAGGCCGCCCACCAGCGCCTGTTCGCGCACGTGCCGTGGCTGCGCTCGCACCTGTTCGGCGCCGTCGAGGGCTACGCCCGCGGCATCAAGGTCGACACGGCGAAGCTGGAGGACGTGGTCGGCCAGTTCGACCCGCAGAACCCGGAGGAGCTGCAGCAGGCGCTCCAGCAGGGCATGTTCCAGCCGGAGGACACACCGGAGCAGAAGACGGCCCTGGCCCGTCTGGAGACGGCACTGGCGCTCGTCGAGGGCTGGGTGGACGCGGTGGTGCACGCGGCGGCGAAGCCGCGCCTGGCGTCCGCGGACGCGCTGCGCGAAACCCTGCGCCGCCGTCGCGCCTCCGGCGGCCCGGCCGAGCAGACGTTCGCCACGCTGATCGGCCTGGAGCTGCGCCCGCGCCGACTGCGGGACGCCTCCCGTCTATGGGCGTCGCTCACCGACGCGCGCGGTGTGGACGGCCGGGACGGCCTGTGGGCCCACCCGGACATGCTGCCGACGGCGTCCGACCTGGACGACCCGGACGGCTTCGTGCACCGCGAGCAGCTCGACTTCTCCGAGCTGGACAAGATGCTCGGCGAGGCGGCGGACGGCTCCGCTCCGAAGCCGGACCTGAAGAAGAAGGACGACGGCGAAGCCGAGGGCGACGACGCAGAGTGAGCCTCTACGACGACGCCGTCCTCGTGCTCAAGTCCTACGAGGACCAGGAAGAGCTGCGCCAGGCGTATCTGGACCACCTCCAGACGCACCCGGACGGCATGTGGAAGTCCTGTGGGGACGGGCACATCACCGCGAGCGCACTGGTGATCGACCCCGAGCACGGCCGGGTACTCCTGACCCTCCACAAGAAGATCCGGATGTGGCTGCAGATGGGCGGCCACTGCGAGCCGGACGACACGACGCTGGCGGACGCCGCACGCCGCGAGGCGACCGAGGAGTCGGGCATCGAGGGACTGATCCTGCTGCCCGGCGGGCCGGTGCGCCTGGACCGGCATCACACGCCGTGCGCCTGGCACCTCGACGTCCAGTACGCGGCGCTCGCCCCGGCCGGGGCCGTGGAGGCGATCAGCGACGAGTCCCTGGACCTGCGCTGGTTCCCGTACGCCGAGGTGGCGGACGTGGCGGACGAGTCCGTCGTACGGCTGCTGGAGGCGACGCGCACCAGGCTGTGAAGGTGTGAACGGGCAAGGGGTGACCGCCACTGCGGTCACCCCTCACCCAGGCTCAGCTCCAGACGTTGCCCTGGTTCTGCCCCCGTGCCCCGTGCTGCCCCATGCCGAACTGCGCGGCCAGCCCCTGCCCGATCTGGGCGTTCTGCGGCGGCAGCAGCTCGCTGGGCTGCACCAGCGCGAAGCCGTTGCCCATGAAACTGAGCTCCCAGCCCTCACCGGTGTTGCCGCGGCGCCGCCACACCCCGGAGGAGTGCGTCTGCGCCTGCATCTGCACCCGCAGGCCGGTGGACCAGGCGACGATCGCGTCGGCGTCGCAGTTGACGTACTTTTCGGGCGTGACCCGCATCAGCAGCGGCGCACCCGACGTCATCAGCGCGACCTTGCCGCGGCCGGTGATGTTGAGCTGGTACTTGCCGGAGCCGGAGATCCCGTACAGGCTGTCGACGGCGATGACCTCGTGGTGCAGCGAGGAGTCCATCGCGAGGACGTAACTGCTGTCGACGGTCAGCCCGTCCTGCTCGACGTCCATGATGTGCACGTGTTGGGCGAGATTGGCGAGGTAGACGGTGCCCTGTCCGTGGCAGCGCATCAGGTCCAGGCCCTCGCCGGTGTGTGCACGCGCGCGCCGCTGACCGCCGCTCTGGTACTCGGCGTCGAACTCGATGAGCCCCTGGTAGGCGACCATGGCGCCCTTGCGCGCCAGGATGTCGTCGTGGCCCTCCAGCAGGACGCGCAGCATCTGCGGGTTCTGCAGGCTGTACCGCTCCTGGGTCTGCTGCTCGTTGTAGGCGAAAAGCGAGCTCTGCATGGTGTGCGTTTCCCCCTCAGCCCCGGAACCGGAGGCGGTCGGTGCTGTCCTCGCTGGGCTGGACGACCACGATGCCCTGCCCGGAGAAAGCCATCTGGTAGGCCTCGCCGCTGCCGCGCCCGATGAGCGACTGCGCCTTGAAGCTGCGCTTGCCCTTCACCTTGAGGTTCGGGGACCAGGCGACGAGGGCGTCCGGGTCGACGTACGTCTCGTCCTCGCCTCCGCCGCAGTCGACCACGATCGGGGTGCCCCGGGAGGTCAGGGCCACCCAGCCCTGCCCGGAGATCTTCGTGTTCCACAGGCCCTGTCCGGCGAACTTGGCGAGTCCCTTGACGCGTTCTACGCCCCACTGCAAGTGGGCGTCGAAGGCGAGCAGGTTGGTGGCGTTGACGGAGATCGCATCGCCACCCAGGTTGATGACGACGACGTTCGCCCCGTAGTCGGCGAGGTAGAGCAGACCGTCGCCGGAGCACTTCATCAGGGGCGCACCCTCACCGGTCATCCAGTCCCGCGCGATCTGGCGCACGGCGGGCGGGTTGGGCTCGTACTGGATGAACCCTTCGTAGGCGACCATCGAGCCCACGCGCGCGAGGAGGTCGTTTCCGGTCTGCATGGCGACCTTCAGCATGTGGCTGCCGTGGTTCTCCATGCGGGCGGTGACGGGTGCGGGGGCGTAGCCCGCGAGCGGCTGGTTCATGACGGGCTCCCTCAGACCTCGTACGGCTGGACGACGACGAAATTGCCGGGCGCGGCGCGGAACTGCAGGTTCACGCCCTCTCCGGTGTGGCCCGGATAGGCGTTGCGGCGCATGCGCACCTGGCTGGAGACGATCACCTGGGCGGCGGCCGACCAGGCGACGACGGCGTTGGAGTCCACGAACGTCGTGGGGGTGACGGGCAGCACCACGGGTGCGCCGTGCGTCTTGACGACGATGGTGCCGGTCCCCTGGAACTGCATGGTGAACAGGGCGCCCCCGGGGATGCCGTGCCCCTCGATGCGCCGCACCTCGTGCTGGAGGGATTCGTCGAAGGCGAGGACGTTCTCCGCGGAGACACAGATCGCGTCCCCCTGGAGCTCGATCGGGTGCAGATCGGTGGCGCTCTCCGCGAGGAACACCTGCCCCTGGCCCGTGCAGCGCATGAGCTGCATCTCTTGGCCGGTGGCGTTGCCCACGATCCGCCCGGCGAAGCCGGCGCCCTTGTAGCCGAAGTCGACCTTGCCCTGGTAGAGCACCATGCTGCCCTGGCGGGCCAGTACGGACTGGCCGCCGATGCCGAGGTCCACGCGGACGAGCTTCTTGTTCTGCTGCGTCCACCGCTGCCCGGTGGGCGTCTCCTTGAAGGCCTGCAACGCGGCGGCCACACCGGCGGCCTGGGGGGCGCCCTGCGCAGCGGCCGGGGAAGCGCCGTACGGGGAGGGGGCGCCGGGCGGGGCCGGGTACTGGCCGGGAGCCTGGCCGTACGGCGGCTGCTGTGCGTATCCGGGGGGCATCGACGCGGCCGGTTGCTGTCCGTATCCGGGCGGGGGGCCGGGCGGAGCGGGCGGCTGGGCGTGCGGCGCCGGGCCCGGCGGCGGCACGGCTGCGGCGGCAGGCGTGTTCAGGGGCGCGACGATGGTGGGCGCGGCGTGCACCGAGGGCGCGGGCGCCGGGGCGTGCGGAGTGGCTCCCTGGGGCGGCGCGTAGCCCTGGGGGGCGGGCTGCGGCTGCTGCGGCATCGGCGCGGGAGCGGGTGCCGGAGGTGCGGGCGCCGGCGCAGGTGCGGCCGGGGCGGCGAACGCCGGCGGGGCGAACCCCGGGGCGGCGCCGGTCTGCGGCTGTTGCGAGGCGGGCGTCTGCTCCTCCTCGAGGAGCTCCCCGCCGAAGTTCTTCAGCAGTGCCTCGAGGCCGCCGTCGAAACCCTGCCCGACCGCGGCGAACCGCCAGACGTCCTTGAGGTAGAAGTCGCCCAGCATGACGGCGCGTTCGGTGGTGAACTCCGAGCCGCTGAAGGGGTAGCGGGCCACTTCCTCGCCGCCCGCGACGATACGCAGGTATCCGGGGCCGATCTGCGACATCTGCCCGGCCCCGTCGATCGTCGCCGTGAAGGACAGCTTGTGGATGCGCGGCGGGATCTTGTCGAGCGTGACCCGGAAGGACTCCGTGTCCCCCGCCTGCGGACCGAGGAGCTGAATGGCCTCCTCCGGCGTCTTCGGCTGGTTGAAGAAGACGAAGTACCGGTCGTCCGAGAGCCGTTCGTCGGCGTCCAGCCCGAAGCAGCTGATGTCGAAGCTCAGTCCGGGCGCGGAGATCTGCACGCCTACGTACAGGTCCGTGCCGGCCGTGAGGTCACTGATCCTGGCCTTGTGGCCGCGTTGGAATTCCCTGGCCATGCGTAACGACCGTCCCCCATCCCGAATGTGAGTGCGTCGCGCCAGGTTAACGGCAAACACACGGAGCCGAGGGAGCCGGTACAGACCCGGTACACAACCGCATCGTCGCGAGGATCCGGCTGCTTCTCGGCGTGTCTGCGGCGTGTGGGCGCAGTGCGGAGATGACCCGTACGACAGCTGAGAGGGGTGTGGGTGGGGCGCCTCTACTCCTCGTCCTGCGCCGGCTGGTACGGCAGCCGGTCGGCCGCGACCACCCCTTCGAGATAACCGCGGGCGCGCTCGGTGCGCGGATACGCCTCCAGCAACGGCCAGAAACGCGGCCCGTGTCCCGGTACGAGCAGATGTGCGAGTTCGTGCAGCAGGACGTAGTCGATGACGTACTCGGGCATGCCCTGCAGCCGGTGGGACAGACGGATGCTGCCCTCGGACGGGGTGCACGAGCCCCAGCGGGTGTTCTGGTTGGTCACCCAGCGGACCGAGGCGGGCCGCGCCCGGCCGTCCAGGTACTGCAGCGAGAGCCGCTCGGCACGCTCGGCCAGATCGGCGTCGCCGATCACCCGGCGGCTCTCCTGGGCGGCCAGCTTGTCGAGCATGACGGTCACCCAGCGCTGCTCCTCCGCCTTGGACATCCGGGCGGGGATGAGCACGACGGTGCGATCACCCTCGCGGTAGGCGGACACCGTTCTGCGGCGTCGCGCGCTTCTGCGAACCTCGATCGCGCTCGTCCCCGAGCCGCTCGGCGGCTCGCTCGTCGTGCTGCGCTGTGGCTTTCCGGCACGGTGCGGTGGGTCGGCGGGCACGCCCCGACGTTACCCGCTGCACACGGGGGAAGTCCCGCCTCCGACGCGGTTCCGCGCTGATCCCCACCCCCGCGCACTTGATTCATGTGATGAACGCCCCCGCCTGTGGACAACTTTCGGCACGCTCCGTCGGGTCCAGGCATGCTGGCATGCGTCGGCGGACCGATACATCCGCCGTACATGACGACGTATCGACGCATTACGGACTACGGGGGCCGGTCATGCATCCGATGGTGAAGCCCGCGCTGCGGCGCGGCTGGCGCGATCTGAACACCGTCCAGTTCGGGATGGCACCCGCGCACGCGATGGTGCTGGGCCCGGTGGACACCGCGACGGGCAGCTTCCTCACCCTGCTCGACGGCACCCGAGGGCTGCCGCTGCTCCGCGAGGAGGCCCGGCGCATGGGCCTGCCGGACGGACACGTCGACGCGCTGGTGGGCAACCTGTCGGGCGCGGGCCTGCTCGACGATGCCACCGGCGGTGGCCCGCAGGCCGACATCCTGCGCGCCAAGGCGACCGTCCTCGACCGCCTCCGTGCCGATCTGGCATCCCTGTCCCTGGTCGCCCGCTCACCCGGCGAGGCCGCCCGGCGTCTGGCCGCCCGCCGCTCCCTCCGCGTCCAGGTCCGCGGCGCGGGCCGTGTGGGTGTCCTTCTCGCCTCGCTTCTCGCGGGCACCGGCGTCGGCGAGGTCGACGTCCGCGACACGGGCTGCGTCGAGCCGTGGGATGTGGCCCCGGGTGGCCTGCCGGCGGACGCGATCGGCGAGCGCAGACAGGAGGCGGCCCGCCGCGCGGTCCGCGCGGCCACCCCCGACCGGTCCCGGCGACGGGACGCCGCCGCGCGCCGCCCTCTCCACGACGACCCGGACCCCGGCTTCTCGCTGGTGATCCTCGCCCCCCGCGACGGCGTCGACGTGCACGCTCCCGACCCGCTCAGCGCGGAACCGCTGATCACCTCGGGAACACCCCATCTGTACGCGGGTGTCGCGGAAGGCACGGGCATCGTCGGCCCGTTCGTCCTGCCCGGTGAGACGAGCTGTGCCGGCTGCCTCGACCGGGGGCGCGCCGACCGGGACGAGACCTGGCCGCGTCTGGTCGCCCAGTGGCGCTCGGGGCGCCGGCCCCAGGTCCAGGCGTGCGACCTGGCGTTGGCGGCCGCCGTCGCGGGAGTCGCCGCCGGGCACGCGCTCGCCTTCCTGGACGGCTCCGAGCCCGCCAGCTCAGGCGCACGCTGGGAGGCGTCCGTGCCCCGGTTCGACTGGCACGCTCGGCCGGTGTGGGCGCATCC
Source organism: Streptomyces sp. NPDC107546 (assembly GCF_055639175.1). Classification (NCBI taxonomy): domain Bacteria; kingdom Bacillati; phylum Actinomycetota; class Actinomycetes; order Kitasatosporales; family Streptomycetaceae; genus Streptomyces; species Streptomyces sp. NPDC107546. The sequence continues at coordinate 35,684 of NZ_JBVKBA010000003.1, forward strand.
CGCATGCGGGTGCGGCGCGGCGGAGAAAGGTAAGGAGGGACACACCTCGGAGGACGAGGAGCCGCGCGAGACAATGGCGGAGCAACGGCCGTCGAGGAACCTCTCCCGCAAGGCACACGCGGCACGGCTGTCTGGGACTTGGAGGGCGCATGTCTGATCTTCCCCGGAAGGCGGTCACCCGGACCGCCAAGCTCGCCGCGCTCCCGCTCGGCTTCGCCGGGCGGGCGACTTGGGGACTCGGCAAACGGATCGTCGGTGAGTCCGCGGAGATGGTCGGCCGCGAACTCCAACAGCGCACGGCCGAACAACTGTTCAAGGTGCTCGGTGAGCTCAAGGGCGGCGCGATGAAGTTCGGGCAGGCCCTGTCCGTCTTCGAGTCGGCGCTCCCCGAAGAAGTCGCCGGCCCCTACCGCGCGGCCCTGACCAAGCTCCAGGAGGCGGCCCCGCCGATGCCGACCCGCACAGTGCACGGAGTCCTAGAGGAGAGGCTCGGCGCGGACTGGCAGGAGCTGTTCCTGGAATTCGAGGACAAGCCGTCGGCGGCGGCCTCGATCGGGCAGGTGCACCGCGGGGTGTGGCACGACGGCCGTGAGGTCGCGGTCAAGGTCCAGTACCCGGGCGCGGGCGACGCCCTACTCTCCGACCTGAACCAACTCAGCCGTTTCGCCCGTCTGCTGGGCCCCCTGATCCCGGGCATGGACATCAAGCCGCTGATCGCGGAGCTGCGCGACCGGGTTTCGGAGGAGCTGGACTACGGACTGGAGGCGCAGGCTCAGCGGGCCCACGCGGAGGAGTTCGCGGGCGATCCCGACGTCACGGTACCGGCGGTTGTGCACCAGTGCGAGCAGGTTCTGGTGACCGAGTGGATCGACGGCATACCGCTGTCGGAGGTGATCGCCGACGGCACCCCGGAGCAGCGGGATCGCGCCGGGCAGCTGCTGGCCCGCTTCCTCTTCTCCGGCCCGGCCCGTACGGGCCTGCTCCACGCGGACCCGCATCCGGGCAACTTCCGTCTCCTGCCCGGCCCCCGCCGCGGTGACGGGAAGGACGGCTGGCGCCTCGGCGTCCTGGACTTCGGCACGGTCGACCGCCTGCCGGGTGGCCTGCCCACCCCGATCGGGCAGTCCCTGCGCATGACCCTGGAGGGCGACGCTCAGTCGGTCTACGAACTGCTGTGCGAGGAAGGCTTCGTCAAGGAGTCCATCGCACTCGACCCCGACGCGGTCCTCGACTACCTCCTCCCGATCATCGAACCGGCGCAGGCGGACGAATTCACCTTCACTCGCGGCTGGATGCGCAGCCAGGCGGCCCGTATCGCCGACCCGCGCTCCCCCGCCCACCAGCTGGGCAAGCAGCTCAACCTTCCTCCGGCCTATCTCCTCATCCACCGCGTGACCCTGAGCACGATCGGCGTGCTGTGCCAACTGGGCGCAACAGTCCGCCTGCGTGACGAACTGGAGGAGTGGCTGCCGGGCTTCCTGCCGGAAGAGGCACCGGAGGAGGCACCGGCGGCGGAGGCCTGACCGGCCTGGACCCGCGCCGGACCTGGCTGCCCACGGGTGACCGGTTCGGCCCGGATCTCCCACGCGTCGCAGGGGCCGACCCCTTCGGGCCGGCCCCTGCGTGGTTGTCCTGCTGCCGACGGTGGTCGGCTACTGCATCACTGCCATGGCGAGCGCGCGACGGGCGCGCAGCGAGGCCCGCTCGGCCCGGCGCTGCATCCGGCGGGCCACCGCCAGACGCACCGCCTGGCGTTCCCGCTCGGCCTCGTGCAGCCGCTCGTGCATATGCGCACGAGCCAGGGCTTCTGGGATGAGTTGCATCTCTCGGGTCCTGTTCTGACGCGAGGCGTTCGCGCCGGTGGTGGTGACGTCTGGGATCGCGGAGCCCATGGGCTCACTCGTGGACGGCTTCATCGGGGCCTGCTTCTTGGGGTCGTGCGTGAGGGGACGGTCGATCGTTCCTGCGGTGTTCATGCCGTGACCGGGTTCTTGCGCGGGCGGCCACGCGGCCGCTTCCGGGCGACGACGACACCCTGGACGAAGAGCTCGCCACCCCAGACGCCCCAGGGCTCACGCCGCTCCTTGGCGCCGGCGAGGCAGGCCTCGATCAGCGGGCAGGTGCGGCAGAGGGACTTGGCGTACTCGACGTCGGCCGGCGACTCGGCGAAGAAGACCTCCGGGTCGTACGAGCGGCACGGGACGGGTACGCCGAGGTTCTCGATGGCGTCGTCGAGCGCGGTCAGCGCGGTGAGCGGGGTCAGCGCGGTGAGCGGGGTCAGCGCGGTGAGCGGGGTCAAGGTGGAGTCCTCCGTGAGGCCGGGCGGGGGGATCGTTTCGGAAGGCGGTACGGACGGGGCGTGCGCTTCGAGTTGCACGGTTCGTCTTCCTCGTCTGGTCGTTCCGGTCCGATCGGACCGGGTATCGGCTGGTACCGGGTTCTTTTCTTGTCCCGAGGCCCCTTCGCTCTGCCGTCCCCGTTCGGGGAAAACAGAAGGGCCGCGGATCCCGGATGGGGTTCCGCGGCCCTGAAGGCGCCGACCTGATCGTCGATCAGGCTGGATCACTCCAGGGTTCTGGCCCACGGAAGGCCCACATCAGGTGGTGCTGCGTCGTCTGCTTCCGGAATCCGGCACCGGCAGCCGCAAAGGCATAGGCCTCGGCCTGTGCCACTACCGCTTCCAGTGCCTTGGTCGGTCGCTCATTGCGCTCGCGGATGGGAAGACCCGCGAGAGACAGGGAGGACGCCGGACGAACGGCACGAATGCCGGACAGACCGGTGCCCAGGTCGGAGGCGCCGAGCATGCACGTGGAGACGACCGAGTGATCGGTCAGTTTGGCGGTGCGGGTGGAGCTGGTGTTGATGCTGATCACTTCAATCGCCTCCTCTCGGCGTCTCGGGGGACTGGGGTGAGCCAGTCCGACGGATATGCAAGTACAACACGGAATCAGGGCCTCCGAGAAGGCCGCTGTCCCCGTGGATAAGAACCTATGGGGATCGCTGGGGCCTACGCAAACTATTTTTTCGACGAGTTGGTATCAGTCACCGTTGTCCTGTTCCCCGACATCGCGACCTGCGCAGAGGGCCAGAACATCGGCTCCGTAGCGGCCCAGTTTGCGCGCTCCGACCCCTGGGATGCGGGCCAGTTCACGTTCATCGGCGGGCACCGCCTCGGCGATCGCGATCAGCGTCCTGTCGGTGAAGACGCAGAACGCGGGCTGCCCACTGCGCTGCGCCTGCGCCGCCCGCCACTCACGCAGCCGTTCGTACAGGCCCTCGTCCATGTCGGAGGGGCAGTCGTCACAGCGCATCAGCTTCATCTCCCCCGCGTCGGACAGCGTGCGCCCGCAGACCCGACAGCGGGCCGGAGTTCTGCTGGTACGGCGTGGGGTGAGGGCCGTGGCGGCCGTGCTGAAGGCTCTGACGCCTCGTTCGATGCCTCCGGCGCCCCCGATGGAGGTACGGCCGGTGGTGCCGGAGGAGCCCGAACGCAGTCCGTCGAGGAAGCGGCTCGGCCGTCGGACGGGGCGGCCACCCGGTGAGCGGGACAGGGACCAGGAGAGGTGGAGGCGTTCCCTCGCGCGGGTGACGCCGACGTAGAGGAGGCGGCGCTCCTCCTCGATCTGCTCGTCGGTCCTCGCGTAGGTGATGGGCATCATGCCCTCGGCGACCCCGACCACGAAGACGGCGTCCCATTCCAGACCCTTGGCGGAGTGCAGGGAGGCGAGGGTGACGCCCTGCACGGTCGGGGCGTGCTGGGCGTTCGCCCGCTCGTCGAGTTCCGCCACCAGGTCGCCGAGCGTGGCGTCGGGTTTGGCCGCGGCGAAGTCCTGGGCCAGATTCACAAGCGCGGCCAGCGACTCCCACCGCTCTCTGACGGCTCCGGAGCCCGCGGGCGGCACGGATGTCCACCCTTCGCCCGCAAGGACGGCACGCACCTGGGAGGGCAGGTCGACGGCGTCGTCGAGGAGGGAGTCGTTCGCACCGAAGCGGGCCGCGCCGCGCAGGGCGACGCCCGCCTTCCGCACCTCGGGACGGTCGAAGAACCGTTCGGCGCCGCGGAGCTGATAGGGCACTCCGGCGTCCGCGAGGGCCTGTTCGTAGATCTCGGACTGGGAGTTGGTGCGGAACAGGATGGCGATCTCGGAAGCGGGCACACCCTCGGCGAGAAGGTCGCGGATGCGGCGGGCGGCGCCCTCCGCCTCGGCGGGCTCGTCGGCGTACTCGGTGTAGACGGGTTCGGGGCCGGGGTCGCGCTGCGAGACGAGTTCGAGGCGGTGCTCGGCGGCACGGCCCCGGGCCTGGGCGAGCAGGCCGTTGGCGAGGTGGACGACCTGCGGGGTGGAGCGGTAGTCCCGGACCAGCTTGACGACCGTGGCTCCCGGGTACCGGATACGGAAGTCGAGCAGGTGGTCGGGCGTGGCGCCGGTGAAGGAGTAGATCGTCTGGCTGGCGTCGCCGACCACGCACAGATTGTCGCGGTCGCCGAGCCACAACTCCAGCAGACGCTGCTGCAACGGGCTGACGTCCTGGTACTCGTCGACGACGAAGTGCTGGTACTGCGCACGGACCTCCTCCGCGATGTCATGCCGGTCCTGGAGGATGCCGACGGTGAGGAGGAGGACGTCCTCGAAGTCGATGACGCCGCGCTCCCGCTTGAGGTCTTCGTAGGCGGCATAGAGCTGGGCGATCTCGGCGGGGTCACGGGGCGCTTCGCGGCCGGTCTTGGCGGCCGCGGCGGCGTAGTCGGCGGGGACGGTCTGGGTGACCTTGGACCATTCGATTTCCGCCGTGACGTCCCGTAGCTCGTTGCGGTCGAGGCGGATGCGGCAGGCGGCGGCCGCGTCCGCGACGAGTTGGACCTTGCGGTCGACGATCTTCGGGAGGCTGCCGCCGATCGCTTTCGGCCAGAAGTACTGGAGCTGGCGCAGGGCGGCGGAATGGAAGGTGCGGGCCTGGACGCCGGCGGCGCCGAGCTGTCGGAGGCGCCCGCGCATCTCGCCCGCGGCGCGGTTGGTGAAAGTGACAGCGAGCACGCTGGAGGGCTGGAGGATGCCGGCCCGGACTCCGTAGGCGATGCGGTGCGTGATGGCCCGTGTCTTGCCGGTGCCGGCGCCTGCCAGCACACACACCGGGCCGTGCAGGGCGGTCGCCACCTCGCGCTGCTCGGGGTCGAGCCCCTCGAGCACGGCGTCCGCCCCGCTCGGCGGAGCCGAGTACGAGGTACTGCCGGGAACCCGGGAGAAGAGGGTGGAATGCCTTGCTGCTGTCACCCCGCCATGCTGCCAGGTCGGCGGAGGCGGGTGCGGGCGGTTGTCCACAGGGGGACGGCTGCGGTCGTACTAATGCGGCAGGCGTCACGTCGGTGGGGGCGGGGAATGGTGGAACCTTCACAAACGTTGCCGTCTCAGCGACCACGCACCCTAGCCGTAAAGGAGCGCGACCGACATGTCGGGCACTGTGACGATGTACAGCACTTCGTGGTGTGGCTACTGCCGCCGACTGAAGAGCCAGCTGGACCGTGAGGGCATCGGGTACAACGAGATCAACATCGAGCAGGACCCGGAGTCGGCCGCGTTCGTGGAGAAGGCGAACGGCGGAAACCAGACGGTTCCGACCGTGCTGTTTGCGGACGGCACGACGCTGACGAACCCGTCTCTGGCGCAGGTCAAGCAGAAGATCGGCGCGTAACGGCCGCAGCGTCTCTCCCTGCACGTAAGGCGGTCCCTGAGGGGCCTCAGGGACCGCCTTCTTGTGGTTTGTCCCATATCAGCGTGTACCGCCACAGGAGCCGGCGCCGGAACCGGCAGCCGGGCAGCAGGTGCCGGGCGGCCATGCGGACCTCGCCCCAGTGCATGGTCGAGTCCTCGATCGGCATGCCGGCCGGGCCGCGCTTGCCTCCCCGCAACAGCGCGTGAAGCCGGCTCGCCGGCACGCCGCAGCCGCTGATCGCCCAGTCCAGGGACGTCCGGTTGTATGCCAGCCCGACGATCATCAGTCGGCCGCCGGGCGCCGTGAGCCGCACCAGGCGCCCCACCGCCTCCTCGAAGACCGTGTGGTGGACGACGGCGACCGCGCTGACAAAGTCGTATCCGCCTTCCGGCAGGGAGGCGTCATCGAGGTAGTCCGATTCGCGGAACGTGACGTTCGGGGGCACGTCCCGGCGCGCCAGCCGGATCATGTCCGGCGAGCGGTCCACGCCCGTGACGGATCCCACCCTCGACGCGAGCTTCCGGGCGAGCAGGCCGTCGCCGCAGCCGACGTCCAGAGCCGCGCCGCAGTCGTCGGGGACAGCGGCGAGGACAGCGGGGTGGTAGTGGACGTTGTGGTTCCAGTACGGGTCGTTCGTGCGCGCCGGCACCAGGTCAGACGCTCCGCGTCGGCAGCGGCTTGCCGTACCAGAGCTCGATCAGACGCGCCGCGATGGAGATGCCGTACGGCGGCAGGACCTCTCCGGTCTCGAACGCGGAGTGCAGCTCCTCCCGGGAGAACCAGCGGGCCTCGTGGATCTCGTCCCCGTCGACGTCGATGTCGGTCGTGGTGGCGTGCGCGAGGAAGCCGAGCATCAGGCTGGACGGGAAGGGCCAGGGCTGACTGGCGATGTACTGGACCTCGCCGATGGTGATGCCGACCTCTTCGAACACCTCGCGCCGCACCGACTGCTCGATGGACTCCCCCGGTTCGACGAAGCCGGCGAGGGTCGAGAAGCGGCCCTCGGGCCAGTGCACCTGGCGGCCGAGCAGGATGCGATCGTCGTCGTCCGTGACCGCCATGATCACAGCCGGGTCGGTGCGCGGGTAGTGCTCGGCGCCACAGGCGGGGCATCGGCGAATGTGACCGGCGGCCGCGATGACGGTGCGCTCACCGCAGCGTGAGCAGAAGCGGTGCAGGCGCTGCCAGTTCTCCAGGGCGACCGCGTGCACCATCAGGCCCGCATCGCGTGGCGACAGCAGCAGTCCGGCCTCGCGCAGGCCGGCCGGGCGCGCCGACTGGTCCATACGGCCGGGAAGTGCGTCCTTCTGGAGGGCGAAGTAGCTGACGCCGTCCGCGTCGGTGCCCAGGAAGTAGCGGTGGGCCTCGGTGAGCGGCGCCTCGAAGGAGGGGGTCATGACGAGTTCGGTCCGGCCGTCCGGCGTCTCGTCGATGAGGGCCTGGCCGCCGGAGACCACGAAGCAACGAGTCGAGGGGTGGCTCCATGCCGCGGCGAGCCATGCCTCGTCGAGCCGGTGGTGGGCGGCCCGGTCGATGCCGCTCGGCGCGGTGAGCGAGATGGGCCGGTCGGCGGTGTGGTCGGTCCAGGTGGTCACGAGTGCTTCCAACTCCCCCGGTGCAACGGTGGTTTCGGCGGGCGGTTCAGCGAGGCGTAGGTCGGGCGGGGACCGGGTCAGGCGGGCGGGGCGGCCCTTCCAGTGTGCCGCGCCGGGCGGTCCGCCCGGGCGACCCTGTGCCCCGCGCCTTCGTCAGTCGACATCGCGCCGGTTCTTCCCCAGGTCGTCCCACAGGTATGCGGCGGTTTCGACGCCTTTGAGGAGCAGATCGAGTTCCACCTTCTCGTTCGGGGCGTGCCAGCCGTCGGAGGGGATGGAGATACCGAGGAACAGGACGGGTGCGCCGAGGACCTCCTGGAGGTCGGCGGCGGGTCCGGATCCGCCCTCGCGGGTGAAGCGGACGGGCTGCTGGAAGGCGCGGCCCATGGCGCGTACGACGGACTGCAGGGCGGGGTGGTCGAGGGGTGTCAGGCAGGGGCGGGTGGCCGAGCCGAACGTGATCTCGTGCCGGATCCCGGCGGGCAGCGCATCCGCCGCCCAGGCGCGCACCACCTTCTCGATGTGGTCGGGGTCCTGCCCCGCGACCAGCCGGAAGGAGAGCTTGACCATGGCGGAGGACGGGACGATCGTCTTGCTGCCGGGGCCCTGATAGCCGCCGCCGATGCCGTTGACCTCGGCGGTGGGGCGGGCCCAGATGCGCTCAAGCGTGGTGTGCCCCGCCTCGCCGTACGTGGCACTCGACCGGGCGGTACGCAGCCACTCCTCCTCGTCGAAGGGCAGTTCGGCGAACAGTTCGCGTTCGCGGTCGGCGAGGTCGACGACGCCGTCGTAGAAGCCCGGTATCGCCACGCGCGCGTGCTCGTCGTGCAGGGCGGCGACCATGCGGCCTGCCGCGGTGGCCGGGTTGGGGACGGCGCCGCCGAAGGACCCGGAGTGGATGTCCTGCTCGGGTCCGTACACCGTGATCTCGCATTCGGCGAGGCCACGCATGCCGGTGCAGACGGTGGGGGTGTCCGCGGACCACATGCCGGTGTCCGAGACGATCACCGTGTCGGAGATGAGCCGCTCGGCGTGCTGTTCGACGAGGGTGCGGAAGTTCGGGGAGCCGGATTCCTCCTCCCCCTCGATCAGCAGCTTCAGGTGGACGGCCGGGGCGGTGCGCCCGGTGGCGGCGAGGTGGGCGCGGACGCCGAGTGTGTGGAAGAACACCTGGCCCTTGTCGTCGGCGGCCCCGCGCGCGTACAGGCAGCCGTCGCGGATCACCGGTTCGAAGGGGTCGCTGTCCCAGCCGTCCTCGCGGGCGGCGGGCTGGACGTCGTGGTGGCCGTAGACGAGGACCGTGGGTGCCTGCGGGTCGTCGCAGGGCCACTCGGCGAAGACTGCGGGAGCTCCGGCAGTCGGCCACACCTCGGCGGTGGGGAAGCCGGTCTCCCGGAGCTTGGTGGCGAGCCAGTCGGCACTGCGCCGCACGTCCGCCGCGCGCTCGGGCTGGGCGGACACCGACGGGATGCGCAGCCACTCCGCGAGGTCGTCGAGGAAGGCGGCGCGGTGGGTGTCGATGTACGTACGGACGGCACTGTCCGGGGTCTCGCTCATGGTCACGAGCCTATCGGCCCGCGCCGACATCCTGGTCGGCCGGTTCCCCACCGGCGGGACCGGCCAGCAACAGCCGCTCGAGAGCGGCCCGGTCCGGGAGTCCCTCGGGGCGTACGACCTCGCCACTGCGGACGTACAGGAACGCGGCCCTGACGGCGTCCAGGGGCACGCCCTGCTGCTCGGCCCAGGCGAGCCGGTACAGGGCGAGCTGGAGCGGGTCGGCGGTGCGGGCGCGGCTGGTCTTCCAGTCGACGATCTCGTACTGCGTGCCGTCCTCGCCGTCCTCGCCGTCCACGCGGTAGACGGCGTCGATGCGGCCGCGCACCACGCGGCCGGCGATGGCGAGCTGGAAGGGTGCCTCGACGCGGTACGGGGTGCGGTGGGCGTACGGGGTGTGTTCGAAGGCGTCCTTGAGTGCCTCCAGGTCGCGCTCGTCGGCGATCTCCGCGTCGCTGCCGGGTAGCTCGTCCGGCTCCAGCATGGGCAGCCGCAGTTCCTCGAAGCGTGCCTCCACCCAGGCGTGGAATCGGGTGCCCCGGCGCGCCGCCGGTTGCGGGGGGCGGGGCATGGGGCGTGCGAGTTCCTGTGCGAGCCCGTCCGGGTCGGCGGCCAGGCGCAGCACCTGGGAGGCGGTCAGCGACGGCGGTAGCGGCACGTCCGTGACGGCCGCGCGGGCGCGCAGCAGCTCTCCGGTGAGGGCGTCCAGATCGCGGTCCCAGGAGGCGACGGTGCGGGCCTCCTCCGGGGTGAGCGCGAAGGCGGCCTTGGACGGGTGCCGCCGGGCGTGCGGGACGGTGGGGGTGCCGTCGCCCTCGGCTATGCGCGCGTGGGGGGCGGCGGAAGGGGACGTGGGATGGTGGGTCGTCCAGGAGTCCCAGTCGGAGGCGTCCTCTTCGGGGTGGTCCTCCCAGGCGGCTTCCTCCTCGGCGGGCGGCAACGCGCCGTGGGCGGCTTCCTCCCCGTCGGAGTCGTCGTAGAGGTCCTCGTCGTCCGGCGGTGGCGGCCATTCCGGGTCGTCATACACGGAGGGGTCGTGGTCGGCTGCCGGGTGGACGCCTTCGTGTGAGGCGACCTGCTCCAGGTGGGCGAGTACGGTCGCGGCGGCGGCGCGGCGGCGGGCCAGGGCCGCCTCGTCCAGCGGGAGCGGCCAGGCGTGGTCGGTGGCGGCCTCGTGGAGCGCCGGGTTCTCCTCGTCCTCGGCGGGCGGGTCGGCCCACACCTCGATCTCGCCGTACCCGGCCTCGCAGTGCTCGTAGAGGGCCTGGAGGAAGTCCGAGGGACCTCGGGGGCGCTTCTGGGCGGGGCCCCACCAGTGGCCGGAGCCGAGCAGCAGGGAGCGGGGACGGGTGAAGGTGACGTAGCCGAGGCGCAGCTCCTCGGTGTGCTGGTGCTCCTTCATGGCCTCGTGGAAGGCCTTCAGGCCGCGGGAGTCCCAGGTCTCGACTTCGGGCAGGGTGTCGGTGTCGCCGCGCAGCGCGTGCGGCAGCACCTTGCCCTGGGCGGTCCACTTCTCGCGGCCCTGGGCGCTCGGGAAGGTGCCCTTGACCAGCCCGGGGACGGCGACGACGTCCCACTCCAGCCCCTTGGACTTGTGCGCGGTGAGCACCTTGACGGTGTTCTCGCCACCGGGGAGGGCGTTGTCCAGGCCCTTCTCGTACTGGGCGGCGGTGCGCAGGAAGCCCAGGAACGCGAGAAGACTGGCGTCCGGTTCGTTGGCGGCGAAGGACGCGGCGATGTCCAGGAAGTTCGAGAGGGTCTCGCGGCGGCGTGCGGCCAGCGCGTGCGGGGACGCGGACAGCTCGACTTCCAGTCCGGTGACGGCCAGCACGCGGTGCAGGACGTCCATCAGCGGGTCGGCGAGGGAGCGGCGCAGGTCGCGCAGTTCGGCGGCCAGCCGTGCGAACCGTACGCGCGCGTCGGGCGAGAACGGCAGCCCGTCGTCCTCCCGCTCGGCCTCCATGGGCAGTTCGAGGAAGGTGTCGAGGGCGTCCGCGAGCGAGATCACCTCTGACGGGTCGACGCCCTCGACGGCGGCGGCGAGCCTGCGGTCCGGGTCCTCGTCGCCGTCCACCCGCGCGTGCGACACGAGAAGACGGGCACGCCGGCCCAGGAGCGCGAGGTCGCGGGGGCCGATGCGCCAGCGCGGCCCGGTGAGGAGGCGGACCAGGGAGGCGTTGGCCCCGGGGTCCTGCAGGACCTCGCAGACGGCGACGAGGTCGGCGACCTCGGGCAGGTGCAGCAGTCCGGACAGGCCCACGACCTCGACCGGGATGTCGCGTGCGACCAGGGCGCCCTGAATCTCCGCGAAGTCGGTGGCGGTGCGGCACAGGACGGCGATCTCGCCGGGAGCGGTGCCGGTGCGCACCAGGTGGGCGAGGGAGTCGGCGATCCAGTCGATCTCCTCGGAGTGGGTGCGCAGCAGGGCACAGCGCACCAGGCCGTCACGCTCGGCGCCCGGGGCGGGGCGCAGGGCCTCGACACCCGCGTGCATCGCGCGCAGGGGCGCCGCGAGGCCGTTGGCGAGATCAAGGAGGCGGCCGCCGCTGCGGCGGTTCTCGCTGAGGGCCTGGCGGGTCGCGGGGCGGCCGTCGGCTTGGGGGAAGTGCTCGGGGAAGTCGTCGAGGTTGGCGACGGAGGCCCCGCGCCAGCCGTAGATGGCCTGGCAGGGGTCGCCGACGGCGGTCACGGGGTGGCCGCTGCCGCCGCCGAACAGTCCGGCGAGCAGGACCCGCTGGGCCACCGATGTGTCCTGGTACTCGTCGAGCAGGACCACGCGGAACTCGTCCCGCAGGATGCGGCCCACCTCGGGGAGGCCCGCGAGCTGGGCGGAGAGGGCGATCTGGTCGCCGAAGTCGAGCAGGTCCCGCTCACGCTTGGCCGCCCGGTAGCGGATCACCAGCTCTGCGAGTTCCCGGCGGGCGGCGGCCGTCTCGGGAACCTTGCGCAGGTCGGCGTTGGTGAGCCGGACGCCTTCCAGTATGCGTAGCAGCTCGGCGTCGTGAGCGCGCAGGTCCTCGGGAGTCACGAGGTGCTCGGCCAGTTCGGCGTCGAGCGTGAGGAGGTCGCCGACGAGGTCCGGGAAGGACCGGGTCAGCGCCGGATAGGGGCCCGGTGCCTCACGCAGCACGCGCGCGGCGAGCTGGTAGCGGGTGGCGTCGGCGAGCAGGCGTGCTGTGGGTTCCAGCCCGATGCGCAGGCCGTGGTCGGTGAGGAGCCTGCCCGCGAAGGCGTGGTACGTGGAGATCACCGGCTCGCCCGGCGGGTTGTCCGGGTCGATCACGTCCGGGTCTGTGACGCCCGCCTTGATCAGCGCCTTGCGGACACGCTCGGCGAGTTCACCGGCTGCCTTGTTGGTGAAGGTGAGGCCGAGGACCTGCTCCGGGGCGACCTGGCCGGTGCCGACGAGCCACACCACGCGGGCCGCCATCACCGTGGTCTTGCCCGACCCGGCTCCGGCCACGATCACCTGCGGGGCGGGCGGCGCGGTGATGCAGGCCGTCTGCTCCGGGGTGAACGGGATGCCGAGGAGCTCCTTGAGCTGCTCGGGGTCAGTGATACAGGCGGGCACGACGGAGAGGCTATCGGTGGCCACTGACAGCGGGTGCCCAGCCGCCTGCCGCGCCCGCCGATGCGCTGGTCGGCACGGGTGGTGCGACTGGTCACACCCGTGCTGTCAGTCCACGACCTGCCGGCCCTCCGGCCGCGCGCTGCACGACGCCCGGAAAGCGCAGTGGGTGCAGTGCTGCCCGGTGGTCGGCGAGAAACGCTCGTCGAGGACCTTGCCGGCGGCGGTGGCCAGCAGCTCCCCGGCCCACTCCCCTTCCAGGTGGTGTTGCGCCTGCACCTTGGGCAGCGTCTCACCGCCGTCCTTCCTGACGGCGCCCTGCCGCAGGTGGACCAGTTCCGCGCCGCCCGGCTCGGGACGCCGGCCGCCGAACGCCTCGTCGACGGCGCCCTCGCGCACGGCCAGCTGGTACACCGCGAGCTGCGGATGACGGTCCACCTCGGCGGCGCTGGGCGCCTGCTTGCCGGTCTTGAAGTCGACCACGTAGGCGCGGCCCTCGCCGTCGGACTCCACCCGGTCCATGGAGCCGCGGATGCGCACCTGGTAGTCGCCCGCTTCGAGGGTGACGTCGAAGTCGTGCTCGCTCGCCACCGGGTGGCGCCCGGCACGGGCGCCACCCGAGTCGACGTGCCACTTCAGGAAGCGTTCGAGTGCCGCGCGCGCGTTGTCCTTCTCCTGGGCGGACTTCCACGGCGCGTCGAAGGCGAGCGCGTTCCACACCGAGTCCAGGCGTTCCATGAGCACGTCCAGGTCGGCGGGGGTGCGACCGGAGGCGACCTCGTCGGCGAGGACGTGCACCACATTTCCGAACCCCTGGGCGGCGGTCGCCGGCGTGTCGGCCTTCACCTCACGGCCCAGGAACCACTGCAGGGCACAGGTGTTCGCGAGCTGGTCGAGGGCGCTTCCGGAGAGCACGACGGGCTGGTCGCGGTCGCGCAGCGGCACCTTGCTCTCGGTCGGGTCCCACATGCCCCACCAGCGGTACGGGTGGGCGGACGGCACCAGGGGCCGTCCGTCCTCGTCGGTGACGGCGGCGAGCCGGGCCAGCCGACGGGCGGCGGCCGCACGGAGGGCGTCGGAGACGCGCGGGTCGACGGTCGTGGCGCGCAGTTCGGCGACCAGGGCGGCGACGGACAGGGGACGGCGTGGGCGGCCGGTGACGTCCCTGGGTTCGACACCGAGTTCAGCGAGGAAGCGGGAAGGCTGGTCGCCGTCGTCGGCGGGGGCCTTCACGGCGGTGACGACCAGCCGTTCACGCGCGCGCGTGCAGGCGACGTAGAACAGGCGGCGCTCCTCGGCGAGCAGCGCGCCCGGGGTGAGGGGTTCGGCGAGCCCGTCACGGCCGATGCGGTCGGCCTCCAGGAGGGAGCCTCGGCGGCGCAGATCGGGCCACAGGCCCTCCTGGACACCGGCGACGACGACCAGACGCCACTGCAGTCCCTTGGAGCGGTGTGCGGTCATCAAGCGGACGGCGTCAGGACGCACGGCGCGGCGGGTGAGCGTGTCGGCGGCTATGTCCTGGGCCTCGATCTCCTCCAGGAAGTTCAGGGCGCCCCGGCCGCCGGTGCGCTCCTCCGCGCGCGCGGCGGTCGCGAACAGGGCGCACACGGCATCCAGGTCACGGTCGGCGTTGCGCCCGGCCGCGCCGCCGCGCCGGGAAGCGTTCTCCAGACGCCTGGGCCACGGCGTGCCGTCCCACAGCACCCACAGGGCGTCCTCTGCGGTGCCGCCGTCCGCGAGCCGCTCGCGGGCCTTCCTGAGCAGCGCACCGAGGCGTTGGGCTCCGCGCGCGTACGCCGGGTCGTGCGTCACCAGGCGTTCGGGTTCGGCCAGCGCCCGGGCGAGCAGGTCGTCGGAGGGCGGGGGTACGGGGTTGCCGGCCGCCCGTTCCTCCTCGCGCAGGGCACGGCCGAGGCGGCGCAGGTCCGCGGTGTCCATGCCGGCGAGCGGAGAGGCGAGGAGGGTGAGCGCGGTCTCGGTGTCCAGCCAGGGTTCCGGTTCCGCCCCCTCCTGCCGGGCTTCCTCCGATCCTGTTCGCGACGCCTCCGCCCGCGCCACCGCCCGCAGCGCCGTCAGCAGCGGGGTCACCGCCGGTTCATGGCGCAGCGGCAGGTCGTCGCCGTCGATGTCCAGGGGGACTCCCGCGGCCGTCAGGGCACGGCGGACCGTCGGGATCGCGCGGGCTCCGGCGCGCACGAGGACGGCCATCTCGCCCCATGGAACGCCGTCCTCCAGGTGTGCCCGGCGCAGGATGTCGGCGATGTTGTCCAGTTCCGTGCCGGGGGTGGGGTACGTGTAGACCTCGACCTGGCCACCGTCCCGTACGGGGGCGAGTTCCCGGTGGGCGCGTACCTTCTCCGCCGGGAGCCGGGTCAGCGGCATGCGCTGGGTCAGCAGCCGGGTCGCGGCGAGGAGGGCGGCTCCGGAGCGGCGGGACGTCCTGAGGACCTCGACGGGCGCGGGTGCGCCGTCGGTGCGCGGGAAGGCGTGGGGGAAGTCCAGGATGCCGTTCACGTCGGCGCCCCGGAACGCGTAGATCGACTGGTCGGGGTCGCCGAAGGCCACCAGGGTGCGGCCGTCGCCCGCGAGCGCCTGTAGGAGCCGTACCTGAGCGGGGTCGGTGTCCTGGTACTCGTCGACGTAGACCGCGTCGTACTGGCCGGCCAGGCGCTCGGCGACGCCGGGGCGGCGGGCCAGCAGGACCGCGCGGTGGACCAGCTCCGCGTAGTCGATCACTCCCTGGAGGTCGAGGACGTCCAGGTACTCGGCGAGGAAGGCGGAAGCCGCCTGCCAGTCGGGGCGGCCCGTCCGCTCGGCGAAGCGGCGCAGGGCGTCCGGGCCGAGGCCGAGTTCCCGGCTGCGGGCCAGCACGGCGCGGACCTCGTCGGCGAAGCCACGCGTGGTCAGGCAGGCGCGCAGTTCGTCGGGCCAGCGCACGTGTGCGAGGCCGAGGCGCTCCAGATCCGGCTGGCCGGCGAGCAGCTCGCGCACGGCCACGTCCTGCTCGGGGCCGGACAGCAGCCGCAGGGGCTCGGCGAAGAGGCCGCTGTCCTGGTGGGCGCGGACCAGGGCGTAGCAGAACGAGTGGAACGTGGTGGCCTGCGGGGCGTGCGCCGCGCCGGTGCGCAGCGCCATCCGGTCACGCAGGTCGACGGCGGCCTTGCGGCTGAACGTGAGCACCAGGATGCGGTCCGGGTCACCGCCGCGGGCGATTCGGGCGGCGATGGACTCCACGAGCGTGGTGGTCTTACCGGTGCCCGGGCCTGCGAGAACGAGCAGGGGGCCGGACTCGTGCTCAACCACCGCGCGCTGGCTCGCGTCCAGTCGAGGGGGATCCACCCGGACGGGCGGGGTACGCACCAGTCGGTAAGCGCCACGGCTCCCCTCCCGCACCCGGGGGTGCGGCAGGCGCCTGGTGGAGGAAGAGGAGCTCACGTGGTTCGCCGGTCCTGGTGGTCGTACTCGTGCTGGTCACTGCAGGCGCGGAACGCCGTCGTCGAGGGATGGTGGTCGGGCGGCGGCCGGCAGGGCTGCCGCGCGTGGCGGGCGGTGGTCGCGGGATGAGGGGAACGCGCGCCCTCGACGCTACGCCCGCCCGGTCCGCGGAAGCAGGGCTTCACGGATCTCCCGCAGGCCCCTCTTGTCACTCCTGTCACTGCGGTGGCCCAATCCACGAACGTACGGCATGCCACGCTTGTGCCCTACTTCACCCGTACGAGCGACACGCGCCCATTCGGCCCGTCCGATGCCGGAAGCTGTCAGACGTGACCCTCCGCGCGTTCGACGCCGTCCCAGCGCGCCCGCCTCATGTCGACCCGCGGCAGATGCCCCTCCGAGGCGCGGCCGGCCTCCCGCAGTGGGGTGCCCTCCGCCCGGTAGTGGCCGAGCGCCTCCAACTCGTGGCCCGGGAGCAGTGCGCCGTCCGCGCGGATGACGCGCCACCAGGGGACCGCTCCGCCGTAGAGAGCCATCACACGACCCACCTGGCGCGGGCCTCCGTCCTCCAGCCACTCGGCGACATCCCCGTACGTCATCACGCGTCCCGGCGGAATGCGTTCGGCCACGTCAAGGACCCGTTCCGCGTACTCGGGCAGGGCGTCTGCCGCAAGGTTCTCCTCGCTCATCCGCCCCATCCTGCCCCACCCCACCGACAATGTGATGAGAGAGCGGCCGAGCGTGACCCTCGCCCCGGCGCAGCGCTTCGGGCAGACTGTGCGCCCCCGCATTTGCACCCTGATGCCCCCGTGTGTCGGGTGGGCATGCCACCATCGTGCGGGCGGTGACTGGTGATACGAGACCAAGAAGAGACGATGAAGCAACAGGGCGTGCACCCCGACGGCGCGGAGGGCACCCCTGGGGGTTCGTCGCGCCCTGACACCGCCGCCGCGGGCCATCACGCCGGCGAAGAGGCGAACGAAGAAGCGAGCAAGGAGAGGCGCGCCGACGGCCTCACGCGCGAGACGGCGCACGACAGCCACGGCGAGAAGGCGCACGACGACGAACCCGGACCCGCCCAGGCGCCCGACGACGAACCCGGACCCGCCCAGGCGCCCGACGACGAACCCGGACCCGCCCAGGCGCCCGACGACGACACGCCGCGGTCAGCGGCTGCCCATCCGGGACCGCGGCGGGACGAGGAGGGCACCGACGCCCACAACGACGAAGTGGAGGGCGACGAACCGCTGCTCCCCGCGCGCGTGCACCGTCCCTCGGACCTGATGCGGCTTCTGGTGGGCGTGCTCGGGATCGTGGTGCTGCTCGCGGTCGCCGCGTTCGCGCACGGCACCACGTCGGGGCTCGAGCAGGACATCAACAGGGGCACGGGGCAGGCACCCGATCTGCTGATCAAGATCGCGGGTCTGGCGTCGAGCATCGCGATCCTGCTGGTACCGGTCGCCTTCGCGATCGAACGGCTGATCAAGCGGGACGGGGTGCGCATCGCCGACGGCGTCCTCGCGGCCGTCCTCGCCCACGGAGTGACACTCGCCACGGACCTGTGGGTCGCCCGGGCCGCCCCGCCCTCCATCCAGGAAGCGCTCACCCAGCCCTCCCCCGGCGACATCCATGCCCTGACCGACCCGGTGCACGGCTATCTCGCGCCCGTCATCGCCTATATGACGGCCGTGGGCATGTCGCGCAGGCCCCGTTGGCGTGCCGTGCTGTGGGTGGTGTTGCTGCTCGACGCCTTCTCGATGCTGGTCACCGGCTACACGACACCGTTCTCGATCATCCTGACGGTGCTGATCGGCTGGAGCGTGGCGGCCGGAACGCTGTACGCGGTGGGCTCGCCGAACGTACGGCCCACCGGGCGGACCCTGATGGCGGGGCTGCGCACCGTCGGCTTCCGCCCCGTGAGCGCGGCGCGCGAGGAGCTGCACGACACGGCGGACAACGGCGACCGCGGCCGCCGCTACTTCGTCACTCTGGAGGACGGCCCGCCCCTTGACGTCACCGTCGTCGACCGCGAGCAGCAGGCACAGGGTTTCTTCTACCGCGTGTGGCGGCGGCTGACGCTGCGCGGGATCACCACCCGGCGCAGCCTGCAGTCGCTGCGGCAGGCCCTGGAACAGGAGGCGCTCCTCGCCTACGCGGCCATCGCGGCCGGCGCCAACGCGCCCAAGCTGATCGCGACCTCCGAGCTCGGCCCCGACGCCGTGATGCTCGTCTACGAGCACACCGGCGGCCGCACCCTGGACCAGCTGGCCGACCAGGAGATCACCGACGAACTGCTCCACGACACCTGGCAGCAGGTGCGGGCGCTGCAGTCGCGGCGCATCGCGCATCGGCGGCTCGCTGGTGACGCCCTCGTGGTGGATCGTTCCGGCACCGTCATCCTCACGGATCTGCGCGGTGGCGAGATCGCGGCCGGTGACCTGGTGCTGCGCATGGACATCGCGCAGCTGCTGACCACCCTCGGGCTCCGGGTCGGCGCCGAGCGGTCGGTGGCATCGGCGGTCGACGTGCTCGGCCCGGACGCGGTCGCCGACTGTCTGCCCATGCTGCAGCCCATCGCGCTGACCCGCTCCACGCGCGCGACGCTCCGGCGGCTGGCCAGGGAACGGGCCCAGCGCGAGCGGGAAGCAGTCCTCGAGGCGTCCCGGCAGGCCAAAGCGGCCCGTGGGGAGGAGACCCACGACGGCTCCGGGGTCGTCCTCGACAAGCCCGACAAGAAGGCGGTACGCGCCGAGCAGCGGGCCGAGAAGCGGGCGATCGACGAGGCGCTGGAGGAAGCCCGTGAGGAGGACCTGCTCACCCAGATCCGCCACCAGGTGCTGCGTATCCGGCCGCAGGCGCCGGTGGAGCCGGCCCGTCTGGAGCGGGTCCGGCCGCGCACACTGATCAGCTTCATGGCGGGCGCCATCGGCGCGTACTTCCTGCTGACGCAGCTCACCCACATCCAGTTCGGCACGCTCTTCGCCAACGCCGAGTGGGGCTGGGTGGCGGCGGCCGTGTTCTTCTCCGCACTGAGCTACGTCGCGGCGGCGATGGCGCTGCTGGGCTTCGTGCCGGAGCGGGTGCCGTTCCTGCGGGCCGTGGCCGCGCAGGTCGCCGGGTCGTTCGTGAAGATCGTGGCGCCCGCCGCGGTCGGGGGCGTCGCGCTCAACACGCGGTTCCTCCAGCGCGCGGGGGTGCGGCCGGGGCTCGCGGTGGCGAGCGTGGGCGCCTCGCAGCTGTTCGGGCTGGGCTGTCACATCCTGATGCTGCTGTCCTTCGGCTATCTCACGGGCACCGAGAAGACGCCCTCCCTGTCCCCGTCCCGCACGGTCATCGCGGGTCTGCTGACGGTCGCGGTGCTCGTCCTGGTGGTCACGTCCGTGCCGTTCCTGCGCAAATTCGTCGTCACGCGCGTGCGGTCGCTGTTCGCGGGCGTCGTCCCGCGCATGCTGGACGTGCTGCAGCGGCCGCAGAAGCTGGTCACGGGCATCGGCGGCATGCTGTTGCTGACCGCGTGCTTCGTGATGTGCCTGGACGCCTCGATCCGGGCGTTCGGGCACGAGGAGAGGACCACGCTGAGCCTGGCCAGCGTCGCGGTGGTCTTCCTCGCCGGCAACGCCCTCGGCTCGGCCGCCCCGACCCCGGGCGGTGTGGGCGCGGTCGAGGCGACCCTGACGGTCGGTCTGATCGCGGTCGGCCTCCCCAAGGAGGTCGCGGCTCCCGCGGTGCTGCTGTACCGGCTGCTGACGCTATGGCTGCCGGTGCTGCCCGGATGGCTGTTCTTCAACCATCTGACGCGCAAGGACGCGCTCTAGGACTGCCGCGTACGGCACGCGCGCGTGGGAGCTCGCAGGCACACCGGGGCGCACTCACCGGAGCTTGGGCACAGGCGCCACGCGGTGACGGCGGCCGGGAGTCACCCGCACGGACCGCGTCCCGAGCGCCCCGGGCCGTGCGGTCGCACGATGGGGACATGCCGAACCGTCTCTCGAAGCGCGCCGCCGCCGTGGCCGCCGCCGCCGTGCTTGTGTCCTCCCTTCTGACGGGCTGCGCCAGCGGCTTCGTGGACGGGGAGCTGTCGAGTCAGAAGCTGATCTGGAACAACTGCCCGGCGCCGTCCGCGTCGGAGGGCGGCGGCACCGCCCCCTCGCCGCTGCCGAACGGTGGACGGTGGCAGTGCGCGACCATGAAGGCGCCCCTGAACTGGGACGACCCCACGAGCGGCACCATCGACATCGCGCTGATCAGGGTGAAGGCCAGCGGCCCCCCGAGCAAGCGGATCGGTTCCCTGGTCTTCAACTTCGGCGGCCCGGGCGGCTCCGGTGTCAGCGCGCTGCCCGCCTTCGCGCAAGACTACGAGACCCTGCGCACCCGCTATGACCTGGTGAGTTTCGACCCACGCGGGGTCGGCCGGAGCGCGGGCGTGAAGTGCGAGGACGACCAGCAGCTCGACGCTTTCTTCCAGCAGGACGAGACACCCGACAACGCGACCGAGCTGACGGCCTTCCTGAACAGCACCAAGCAGTTCAACAACGCCTGCCAGAAGCACTCCGGCAGGGTGCTGCCCTATGTGCGCACCACCGACGCGGCACGCGACATGGACCTGCTGCGCCAGGTGCTCGGCGACAAGAAACTGCACTACTTCGGCATCTCGTACGGCACCGAACTCGGCGGTGTCTACGCACACTTGTTCCCCAAGAAGGTCGGGGGGGCCGTGTTGGACGGGGTCGTCGACCCGACGCAGAACCCGGAACAGAGCGCGCTCGCCCAGGCCAAGGGCTTCCAGCTCGCGCTCGACAACTACGCCCGGGACTGCACCTCCAAGAGCACCGGATGCCCGGTCGGCCGCACCCCGCAGGATGTCGAGAACCGGATCGTCGCCCTGCTGAAGAGACTCGACACCAAGCCGATCCCCGGGATCTTCCCCCGCCGGCTGACCCAGACCGCCGCGACCAACGGCATCGCGGAGGCGCTGTACTCCAAGGACTTCTGGGGCTATCTCACCGAAGGGCTGCAGCGGGCCTACGCGGGCGACGGGGAGGTGCTGATGGTGCTCTCGGACGCGATGAACGGGCGCGACGAGAACGGCCACTACAGCAACCTCATCCCCGCGAACGTCGCCATCAACTGCGTTGACGAGAAGCCGCGGTACACGCCTGCCGACGTGAAGGCCAAACTGCCGCAGTTCCGGGCCGTCTCCCCGGTGTTCGGCGACTTCCTGGCCTGGGGCATGCTCAGCTGCACGGGCTGGCCGGTGGCGGGAGCCGTCAGCCATCCGAACGTGAGCGCGCCCGGCGCCCCGCCGATCCTCGTGATCGGCAACACCGGCGACCCGGCCACCCCCTACGAGGGCGCCAAGAGGATGGCGGAGGCGCTGGGCAAGGGCGTCGGCGTGGAGCTGACGTACAAAGGTCAGGGGCACGGCGCCTACGACAGCAAGAACAAGTGCGTGCAGAGCGTCGTGAACGGCTACCTGCTGAACGGAAAGGTCCCCGCGGCCGGCACCGTGTGCACCTGACCGACGCTCCTGCTCCCGACCGCTCCTGCACCCGAGCCACCCGAATCCCGCCCCCCAGGCGGAAATCCCACCCGCATTACGGAAATCCCCAGGTCAGATGGTTATCCACAGGCTGGCGCGAGCTCCCCTCGACCCGCCTACGATGGCCTCATTGCTTTCCGCGGCATCGAGCGGGGAGCGGATGAGGGGGTGCACAGATGTCACGTTTCCCACGGTGGACGGCCGCGATCGCCGCCGCGCTGCTGGTGGCCGGCTGCGGTGGCGCTTCGTCCGGCGGAGGCGGGACGTCCGGGCTGCCCTCCTCGCTCACCTCGCAGAAGCTCGACTGGGGCCGCTGCAAGGGCGCGTCGGCGCCGAGCGGCGACTGGCAGTGCGCCACGCTGAAGGCACCGCTGGACTGGGCGAAGCCGGACGGTGAGACGATCGGCCTGGCCCTGATCAGGTCCCGGGCCGACGGAGGCAACCGGATCGGCTCACTGCTCTTCAACTTCGGCGGTCCGGGCGGCTCCGGGGTGTCCATGATGCCGTCGTTCGCGAGCACGGTCTCCACCCTGCACGAGCGGTACGACCTGGTGAGCTGGGATCCTCGCGGCGTCGGGGCCAGCGGGGGGATCCGCTGCCGCAGCGACCAGGCGATCCACGCCGCCGAGAGCATCGACGTGACACCGGACGACACCGCCGAGGAGAAGGCGTACCTCGATGACGCCGCCGCTTTCGGCAAGGGCTGCGCGGAGGCAGCCGGAAAGCTGCTCGGGCACGTCTCGACGACCGACACCGCGCGGGACATGGACCTGATGCGCCAGGTCCTCGGCGACCGGACGACGCACTACTTCGGCATCTCGTACGGCACCGAACTGGGTGGCGTGTACGCCCACCTGTTCCCGAAGAACGTGGGGCGCATGGTGCTGGACGCCGTCGTCGACCCCACCGCGGACAGCGTCGGCCACGCGAAGAACCAGGCCCTCGGGTTCCAGCGCGCGCTGGACGACTATCTGAGGTCGACGGGGCAGGACCCGAAGCAGGGCTCCACGAGGATCGCCGAGTTGCTCCGGCGGATCGACGCGAAGCCGCTGCCGACATCGTCGGGCCGGGAGCTCACCCAGACACTGGCCGTCACCGGCATCGTGCTGCCGCTCTACAGCAAGCAGAGCTGGCCCATGCTGACCAGCGCCCTCCAGGCGGCCGAGTCCGGCGACGGTTCCGGGCTGCTGACGCTGGCCGACGACTACAACGAGCGGGACCCGTCGGGCCACTACGGCACCACGACACACGCGCAACGGGTCATATCGTGCCTGGACGACAGGCAGCGGCCGACACCCGAGTCGGTGAAGAAGCTGCTGCCGGAGTTCGAGAAGATCTCACCCGTCTTCGGCGACTTCCTGGGCTGGGACACGGCCGGCTGGTGCCACGACTGGCCGGTGGCCGGAGAGTTCGACCACCCGGTGGTCAGCGCTCCGGGAGCCGCGCCGGTGCTGCTGGTGGGCAACACCGGGGATCCCGCGACTCCCTACGAGGGCGCCCGGAAGATGGCCGACGGGCTGGGCAAGGGTGTCGGAGTGGAGCTCACCTGGAAGGGGGAGGGCCACGGAGCGTACGGAAGCGGGAGCACCTGCGTGGACTCCGCGGTGAACGCGTATCTGCTGAACGGAACCGTGCCCAAGGATGGAACGGTCTGTTCATGACGACGGCGGGGGCTTCGGACACCCATGGCACCGAAAGACCCCCCCCGTCGCAAGCAGGAGATGAGCCGAGGCTCAGTACACCGGCAAGTCAGGCCGCATACGGCATGACCTGCGCGTTTCCTGCATCCTCACCCCTCCTGGGCCGTCGTGGGGCCGTGCCGCGGCAAGCTTCACCCGCCAATGGACCAGGCCGGACAGGCAGCGCAATCCGCTGTGACCGTCATGGGTCCCGGGCGTTAAACCAGTGGCCTCCCCGTAGACGAACCTCATAGCTTGTGCGCTCGTGACTGATGATCCGACGATGCGCCCGAATCGACATGACCTCGGCCGGGTGTTCAACGATGTGCCAGAGCTCTACGACCGGGTCCGGCCGGGGTACCCCGACGAGCTGTTCGCGGACCTTGTCGCCGTCACAGGCATGGACGAAAGGTCGTCGGTGCTGGAGGTGGGCTGCGGTACCGGTCAGGCGACGCGCTCGCTGGCAGCGTTGGGATGCTCATTGACCGCCATCGAGCCGGGCGCGGACATGGCCGCACTCGCTCGCCAGCAGATCGCCTCCTTCCGCAACGTCGAAGTCGAGACGTCGGCGTTTGAGGAGTGGGACGACCGCGGTAGACGCTTCGACGTTCTCGTGGCTGCGTCGTCGTGGCACTGGGTCGACCCGGCGATTGGATGGCCGCGAGCGCACGACATGCTCTATCCCGGAGGCTGGATGGCATTGCTCGGCAACGTCGTTGTCCGTCGACCGGGAGAGCCGGAGGTGTACGCCGAGACCGCCGATCTCCACGAGCGGTTCTGCCCCGGGAACCCCGGCTGGGGTCATCCGCCGCTGGAGGACGATGTGCGCGCCACCGACGAGGGTTGGGGCCTGGTCGACGATCCCGGGGGATTGTTCGGCCCAACGATCGTGCGCTGGTACCCGACCGTTCAGTGGTTCGACGGGGAAGGCTTCGCCGATCTCCTTCGCTCGACGTCGCTGTATCGGGGGCTCGACCGCGACGTCCGTGAGCCCCTGCTCGACGCCATCGCCGAGCGCATCCGCACACGGATGGGCGACCGAGCATCACGCCGGTATCTGAGCGTCCTCCGTGTCGGCCAGCGCGCCGAGTGAATCGAGGCTGCCAAGCCGAAGGACTCATCGGTGCTCGCGAGGTAGAGGGCGAAGCCCCGGGTACTGGCGGATCCGCCGTAGCGCAGACGCATCTGTTCGCCGTCATTCAATCGAGGCGTTCGACAGCGAACCCAGTCGTTCAGGCTTCCTTGTCAGCGAACCTGGTCGCTCTTCGGCCCGATGCCTTTGATCCTGGTCGGAATTCCCTCCGGGGCGAACGAGTGGTGGAAGGTGAAGGCGTGCGGCGCGGAGCCGTGGTCGTGGAGGTGTTCCAGCCTGGAAACCCCGTCCTGCCAGGTGGGTATCACGCCGTCGGAGACCCACCAGATCACGTAATTTGGGTGCCCTGTCCGCTCGAACCAGTCGTAACGCCTGTTCAGCGCCGCACGGTGCAGACCGGTGTAGACGGCGTCGAAGGCGGGGCGCAGGTCGGTCCAGAGTGAGAGGGTCGCGGCGAGGGCGGTGGTTTCCACTGTACGGCCCTTGCCGTACCAAGTCGGTACGGCGAACTCTCCCCATGCACCCCAGTCCGCCTCGAAGAGCATGCCCCGGTCACCGTCTGCCGCTTCAGCACGAGCGAGGTACCCGGGGTGCTGACTGATCTTCCGGTAGACGGCCTCACCCCTGTCGTAGAACTCGCGCGTGAGAGGTGCGGGATCGGCGAGAGGTGACTTCAGGACGCCGAATGTGTACAGCGCAAGATGGGGCATGTGTCTCTCCCTGGTCGGGGTGCCTGGTGTGGACCCGGTTCGGTGGCTTACGCATGGGGGCGAGGATCCGTGGGGCGTGACCGACTCATCCCGTCGCGGGTGGCTCAGCCTGAAGGAACTCCTGTGCGACCGTGGGCGATCGCCGAACACCAGGTGAAGGTAGCCGCCTCCGCGGGCCATGTCGAAGTTGCGTTTTCCCTGTCCAAGTGGCCTCTTGCACCGGTCATTGCGGGGGCTGGGGCGGTGACGGGCGCGGCAGGCTGCGGGGTACCAGTGATCCACTTCAGCCGATCGGTTCGCCCGCCATGCCCGTCCGCACCCCCTGTCCGACAGCCCCGAGTGCCGCCGAACGCGTGCGGTTGAAGAAGATGGCCCACGGCCACAAGACCGAGCGCCGGCTGCGGGTGCGTGCACAGGCGGTGCTGCACGCCGCGCACGGACGCTCCAACGCATGCATCGCCCGGAAACGGGGCTCAATAGCCAGTACGGCGGAAGAGTGACACTGTCAGCCCCGGGCCGTCCCTGGGCCGTGCGAAGTCACCCGACGCCGACCGACAACGACAGAAGCCCACGGCATCTGAGCTGGTCAGAGCCGTGGGCTTCTTCTGTCTCGCTGGTCAGCCAGCAGGCTGATCAGTACACCGGCTTGTGCGGCTCGATCTGGTTGACCCAGCCGATCACGCCGCCGCCCACGTGGACGGCGTCGGAGAAGCCCGCCGACTTCAGGACTGCGAGGACTTCCGCACTGCGGACACCCGTCTTGCAGTGCAGGACGATCTTCTTGTCCTGCGGGAGGGTCTCCAGGGCGGTGCCCATCAGGAACTCGTTCTTCGGGACCAGCCTGGCGCCCGGGATGGAGACGATCTCGTACTCGTTCGGCTCGCGGACGTCGATGATCTCGATGTTCTCGCCGTCGTCGATCCACTCCTTGAGCTGCTTGGGAGTGATCGTGGAGTCGGCGGCCGCCGCCTGGGCCTCCTCGGAGACGACGCCGCAGAAGGCCTCGTAGTCGATGAGCTCGGTGACGGTCGGGTTCTCACCGCAGACCGCGCAGTTCGGGTCCTTGCGGACCTTGACCTGGCGGTACTGCATCTCCAGGGCGTCGTAGATCATCAGTCGGCCGACCAGCGGCTCGCCGATGCCCGCGAGAAGCTTGATCGCCTCGTTCACCTGGATGGAGCCGATGGACGCGCACAGCACACCGAGGACGCCGCCCTCGGCGCAGGAGGGGACCATGCCCGGCGGCGGGGGCTCCGGGTACAGGCAGCGGTAGCAGGGGCCGTGCTCCGACCAGAAGACGGAGGCCTGGCCGTCGAAGCGGTAGATCGAACCCCACACGTACGGCTTGTTCAGCAGCACGCACGCGTCGTTGACCAGGTAGCGGGTCGCGAAGTTGTCCGTGCCGTCGATGATGAGGTCGTACTGGCTGAAGACGTCCATCACGTTGTCGGCCTCGAGCCGCTCCTCGTGAAGGACCACGTTCACGTAGGGGTTGATGCCCTTGACCGTGTCGCGCGCCGACTCGGCCTTGGAGCGGCCGATGTCGGACTGGCTGTGGATGATCTGCCGCTGCAGGTTCGACTCGTCGACCTCGTCGAACTCCACGATGCCGAGCGTTCCCACGCCCGCCGCGGCCAGGTACATCAGCGCCGGCGAGCCCAGACCGCCGGCGCCCACACAGAGCACCTTGGCGTTCTTCAGCCGCTTCTGCCCGTCCATCCCGACATCGGGGATGATCAGGTGGCGGGAGTACCTGCGGACCTCGTCTACGGTGAGCTCGGAAGCCGGCTCGACCAGGGGTGGCAGCGACACGGGGACTCCGTTGGTCGGTCAATCACTACGGTTGTTCTCCTGGTAACACTGCCACGCCTTTCTTCATTCCGAGACACCCGTTCCGAGACGCGAGACGATGTCGTCCCAGTAGCCGGGCATGGTCTCCCAGGGGACGGTGCGGCCGCCGCGGTCCGTGCGGTCGGTGAACCAGATCGTGGCGGCGCCCTGCCAGCGGGCGATGCGCAGCGCCTCCTCGAGGTGGCCGCGGGGGACGCCGTGCACGAAGTGGCAGAAGCGCTCGGGCGCATGCTCGGCCGTCCACTCGGCGACCTGCGACCAGCGGTAGTCGCTCCAGGAGCCGGAGAAGGTGACCAGCTGGTCGGCGTGTTCGGCGTATCCGGGATACGGGTGGCTGCCGTGGCCCAGGACGATGTGCCCGAGGCCGAGGAGCTCGCGCAGCGCGGTGACCGTGCGGCCGGTCTCGGGAAGGAGGGCGCGTTCGGTGGGGCAGCGGTCCAGGAGGAAGCCGTCGACCTGGTACCAGTCGAGATACCGGTCCGCCTCGGAGATCAACTCGCCGAAGGAGCGGGCGCCCCAGACGACGTCGAGGTGACCGAGAACACGGACGCCGGCGGTGTGCAGCCGCCCCGCGGCCTGCAGGCAGTGCGGGTCGGGCCGGGTGCCGGGTCCGTTGCTCACGTTGAGGGCGGCCCAGTGCACGGGGGTGCCCGGACGGGCGAGTGCGCCCCACTCCTCGGGCGCGAGCAGGGGGTGCGCATAGCCGGGGGTGCCGAGGCCCAGGCCCAGGTCGGTGCTCGCGGTGCTCGCCGGGGTGTTGGTCAGATGCGGCATGCCGCCTCCATCCAGATGTCCGCGAGGGACTCCTCGAGGTTGATCCGGGGCCGCCAGCCCAGCCGGTCGCGGGCTGTGCGGACATCGGCCTGCTGCCAGCTGCCGCAGCCGTCCGGGTAGGGATGGGCGACCGGGACGGCGTGCTCGGGGTCGCCCCGGTGGTGGCCGAGGACCGGCCGCACCGGGCTGGGCGGGCCGTCGAGCTCGTGCAGGGCGCCGCCGTAGCCGGCCACGCGGGCGAGGACGGCGGCGGCGTCACGCAGGCGCACGGCGCGGCCCGAGCCGATGTTGATCACGCCCTGGGCGGCGGAGAGGGAGGCGGCGTGGACGGCGCGGGCGACGTCGCGTACGTCGACGAAGTCGCGCTGGACGCCGAGGCCGCCGAGCTTGAGTTCGCCGTCGCCGGACTGCATGGCGCGACGCAGGGCTTCGGCGAGGCGGCCGAGCGGGGATCCGGCGGGGGTGCCGGGCCCGGCGGGCGAGAACACCCGGAGCACGACGGCGTCCAGCCCGGAGCCGAGGACGAGTTCGGTGGCGGCGAGCTTGCTGACGCCGTACGGGCCGCCGGGGCGCGGGACCGCGTCCTCGGCCGTGGAGGAGCCGGGCTGACTGGGTCCGTACTCCGCGCTGCAGCCGATCTGCACCAGGCGGGCCCCGCAGCCGCTGCGGCGCAGGGCCTCGCAGACGGTGGCGACGGCGACGGTGTTGTGCCGGGTGAGTTCGCGGGCGCCGCCGCGGATGGCACCGGCGCAGTTGATGACGACTCCGGGGTGTACGGCGTCCAGGAAGCGGGTGAGTGCGCCGGGGCTGCCGGCGGCGAGGTCGAACCGTACGTCGGCGTCGTCGCCGCGTCCCAGCGCGGTGAGTTGCACGGCCGGGTCGGCGAGCAGGCGGTCGGCGACGAAGCGGCCGATGTATCCGTTGGCTCCGATCAGCAGGACCCTCATCGGGCGGCTCCCGGGGCGGACTCTCCGGTTCGGGAGGTGATCATCTGGCGTTTCTCCTTACGAGGGTGGTGCCGTGGGATGAGAGAGGCCCCGCGGTGTCGGCCCCGCGGGAGGGGTGCCGGGGACCGGGTCCCGGGCGGCGGTCGCGGCTCCATGACGTCCCAGTGGCCATGGGCCGACGGCTCAGGGTGATCCGGGCGGCCGGGCATGGGCCGAGGCCCGGGTCAGGGTGCGGATCGCGTGGATCAGCAGGGTCAGGGCGGCCAGCGCGCAGACGAGGGCCGGTACGGCCTCGGCGCCCCAGGCGTCGGTCAGGGTCTCGACCGGCGTGACCAGCGTGGAGCAGCCGGGGAGCCGGGCGGCGAAGACCGTGGCCAGAGCGGTCGCCTCGACGGCGGACGCGATGCCGAGGACGACGGTCGGGGCCCGCCCGGCGCCGTGGACGGCGAGCAGCCGGGCGAGCAGCAGGAGCGCGCCCAGGACACCGGCTCCGACCGGGACGGCGGGTTCGCCGAGGAGGGCTCCGGTGAGCGCGAGCAGTGCGGCGAGAGCGGCCAGGAAGAGTGCGAACACGCCGAGGAACAGCGGGGTAACGGAGGCCGCGAACTCCTCAAGGCCGCGGCTCGCGGCGAGTCTGCGGCGGGCGTGGACGGAGAAGAGGCGGGCGCACCAGGCGGCCGGGCCGCAGGCCACAGCGAGGGCCAGAACGGGCGCGGTGGCCAGGGGCCGGAGGCTGTCGGGGCCGCCGTCCAGGGCGGCGCGCAGCAGGCCGTCGCCGAGGAAGGCATAGGCGAGCAGCCAGCATGTCCACACGCGCGCGGCGGCTGAGGTGGCGTGAGCAGGGGCGTGCAGCGGCCCACGGCCGAGTGCCACGCGCAGGCCGAGCGTGACGGCGAGGGCGCCGAGTACGGCGACGGCGAGGTGGGCCCGGCCCTCGGTGGCCCGCAGGCCGAGGACGGCGGCGGTGCACAGGGCGCCCGGGAGCAGGGCGAGGACGGTCCACGCCCGGTGCTCGCGCTCGCTGCCCCTGGGGGCGGGGCGCGGTGCGGGCCGGTCGTCGTCGCGGGGTACACGCGCGTACATCTCCTCGGCGAGCGCGAAGACGTCCCGGTGCCGGTAGCGGGCGGCGGCCCGGTCGGTCAGTCCGTGGGCCTCCAGACCGGCCGCGATCTCCAGCGGGTCGACGGCCCGTTCGCACAGCTCGCGGTGCCGGTGCATGAGCGCCTTGACGGGGTCGGCGGCGCCTCGGCGGGCGGGGGGCTTACGGGTGGGGTCCGCGCTCCCGGCGTCCGCAGCGCGCACGACACCGGCCGTGTGGGGCGCAGCCTCCGCCGCGACGGCTTGGGGCGCACGGTCCGCCGCGACGGCCCCTGTGCGCGCCTGCGTCGTCTCCTCCGCGCTCGCGTACGCCCCCTCCGCCTCCAGGTCCCATTCCTCGGGCCTGGTGTCCCAGGCGTCGGAGCGGGCCCGTTCGCCCACGTCTCTCACGTCTCTCATCGCGCGCCCTCCGCTGCCGGAACGGCTGCGTGCGGCCGCATGGCGGCGCGTACGGGTGTGGTCGCGGCGTCCTGCGCGCATGCCCAGCGGGGTCGGGCGCCGGGGAGCCGGGGCTCGGTCCAGCGGCCGGGCAGATGGGCCTCCGCGGGCGCTCCGAAGGGCAGGGGTTCGCCCGTGTCGTCCACCACGACCCGCCGTACCGGCGCATGGGAGACGATCTCCAGGTAAATGCCGTGAAATGCCGCCACGTTCTGCTCGACGGTGAACAGTTCGAGGGCTCGTGCGCGGGCGGCCGCGCCGAGGCGCTCACGGCGCGCGGGGTCGCGCAGCAGCGCCAGGCACGCCTCCGCGAGCGCCCGCGGGTTGCGCGGCGGGACCACGAGGCCGGTGCCGCCGATGACCTCCACCACCGCGCCCACATCCGTGGACACCGTCGCGCGACCGCAGAACATGGCCTCCACCAGGCTGATCGGAAACCCTTCGACGACGCTCGACAGGACGACGACCGCCCCGGCCGCGTAGGCCTCCGCCAGGTCGGGCACCTCCGGGCCGCCGATCTCCTCGAAGGACACCGGGTTGTCGCCGACGGCGTGCACGCCCTCCGCCTCGTCCGGGAACAGCTGCGCGGCCAGGGCCCTGCACTGTCCGAGGTACTCCGCCCCCTCGGCGTCCGCCGCGGTCCCGACGACACGCAGCCTGGCCTTCGGCTCCACCTTGCGGATCTCCGCGAAGGCGTGGAGCAGGCAGACCAGGTCCTTGGCGGGTTCGACCCGGCCGACCCAGACCAGGGTGTTCGGGTCGGCACGGTCGGCGGCCTCGCCCACCTCCGTGAAGCGGGACGCCTCCATGCCGGGGTAGACGGTGCGCAGCTTGGCGCGGTCGGCACCGCACCGCTCCTGCCAGCGCCGGGCGTGGGCGTTGCCGGGCGTGACGCAGGCGGCCCGCCGGTAGACCTCGGCGGCCAGCCGGCGCTGGAAGGAGGCGAGCAGCGCGCGCACCGGGCGCGTCTCGTCCGTCGCGCCGAGGTAGTGCGCCCGCAGCCGTACTCCGTACTCGGTGACCAGCAGCGGAATGCCGGCGAAGTGCCCGGCGAGCAGCCCGGGCAGGGCCGCGGCGGCGCCCGACGTGGCGTGGCAGAGGTCGACGGAGCCGAGTCCGTCGTCCTCGTACCAGTCGAGCGAGAGGGGGCGCAGGGCGCGTTCGACGTATGCGGCCACCTCCAGCAGGTCGGGGACGCCCGCCGCACGCGCCGCCCGGAGGGCGCCCGGCGCGCGGCAGGCGCCCTCCAGGGCACGCACGGGGGCCTCGGAACGCAGCGCGCGGGCCAGTCCGCCCTCGTCACGGGCGAGTTCGGCGAGCGCGTAGAGAGCGCTGCCGAAACGGTCCGCCTCGGGGCCGACCTGTTCGGACGCCCCTTGCGGCGCCCCTGGTTCCGTTCCCGCGCACAGGGCGGCGGCCAACTCCCCGTACGCCTCGGTGAACCGCCGCCGCGCCCGGCGCCCGTACGCGACCCCGTCGTCCTGCGCGGTCCACAGGGGTGCCGTGCGTACCCGGCCGACGTGCGGCGGCAGCGGGATCCAGCCATCGGCCTCCTGCCGCTCGGTGCGGCAGAGCGCGTAGACGTCGAACTCGTGCTGCCGAAGTCCGCGCACGAGCCGGTCGCACCAGAGCCTGGCGTCACCGCTCACATACGGATAGCCACCCTCAGTAAGCAGTCCGATGCGCACGTGTGCACCCCCGATCTCCCGTAGGGAGCCGCCGTCGTCCGGCGGCCCGCAGCGGGACGAACGTACGCGGACGGGGCGGTGGCGCGACGGACGGTTGTCCGTCGCGCCACCAAAAGGGGTGAACGGGCGTAACTTTCCCGCACAGGCAGCGTTCGATCACGCTAGGCCCTGTCGTCGAACTCCCGTCGTTCGCCCGGAGGCCGGTTCATGGCTCACTTTCGGCCGTACGGCCGGTCACGCGGCGGTGAGCTCCCTGCGAGCGGTGCGCCGTTCGGCCGCGACCGCCGGATCCAGCGCGGGGACGGCCGCAAGGAGCTGCTTGGTGTACGGGTCCCCGGGCGACTCGTACACCTCGTCGGTGCCGCCGTACTCGACGACGCGGCCATGCCGCATCACCGCGACCCGGTCGCTGACCTGACGCACGACGGCGAGGTCGTGCGCGATGAACACGAGTGCCAGCCCGAGTTCGCGCTGCAACTCGGCGAGCAGAGCCACGACCTGCGCCTGGGTGGTGACGTCCAGCGCGGAAACCGGCTCGTCGCAGACGATGACGCGCGGCTTCGCGGCGAGTGCCCGCGCGATGCCGACGCGCTGGCGCTGGCCACCGCTGAACTCGTGCGGGTACCGCTCGTACTGCGCCCCGTCGAGGCCCACGCGCTCCAGCAGTTCGCGCACGCGCCCCCGGATGCGGTGCTCGTCGCGTTCCCCGCGGGCCCGCAGCGGGTCGGCGATGGACTCGCCGACGCTGCGCCGGGGGTTGAGGGAGGAGACGGGATCCTGGAAGACCATCTGCACGGCCGGGTCCGCCCCTGTCCGCCTGGTGCCCCCGTGGCGGACCTCGCCGGCCGTGGGTTCCAGCAGCCCGACCAGCATGCGCCCCAGGGTGGTCTTTCCGCTGCCGCTCTCCCCCACGATGCCGAGCGTCTCGCCGCGCCGCACGGTCAGCGACACGTCGTCGACGGCCGTCGACTTCCGTCTGCCGCGGCCGAACTCGCGGCGCAGTCCCACCGCCTCGAGGACGATCTCGTCCGACGCGGCGCTCTCCTCGACACGCGGCGCGTCCACCCGCGGCACGGCGCCCAGCAGTTCGCGGGTGTACTCCTCACGGGGCTCCCCCAGCACGGTCGCGACAGCGCCGTGCTCGACGGCCCTGCCGTGCCGCATGACGAGCACCTCGTCGACGCTCTCCGCGGCGACGCCCACGTCGTGCGTGACGAGGAGCAGCCCCATCCCGGTCTCCTCGCGCAGGGTGTGCAGCAGGTCGAGGATCTGGGCCTGGACCGTCACGTCCAGCGCGGTGGTGGGCTCGTCGGCGATCAGCAGGTCGGGTTCGCAGGCGAGTGCCATGGCGATCAGGGCGCGCTGGCGCATTCCGCCGCTGAACTCGTGCGGGCGCGAGCGGGACCGTCGTGCGGCGTCCGGGATGCCCACCCGGTCCAGCACCTCGACGGCACGCGTGCGTGCCGCACGCCGGGACGCGCGCGTGTGCACCCGGTGCACCTCGGCGATCTGGTCGCCGATCGCGTAGTACGGGTCCAGGGACGACAGCGGGTCCTGGAACACCATCGCGGCTCTGCCGCCGCGCAGCCGCCTCAGGTCGTCGTCGGACGCCTGCCCGACGTCGGTGCCGGCGACCCGGATCGAGCCGGTCACCCGGGCGCCCGTGCCGCGGTGCAGACCGAGGAGCGCGGAGGCGACGGTCGACTTGCCGGAGCCGGACTCGCCGACGAGACCCAGGGCGGCGCCCTCGTCAAGCCGGAAGGAGAGGCCGTCGACGGCGCGCAGGGAGCCGAACTCGACGGTCAGGTTCGTGACTTCCACCAGGCTCATGCGAGTACCACCCGTCGGTCGGCCACCGCGTACAGGACGTCCGCGACGGCGTTGGCCAGGACCACGAAGAAACCGATCACCAGGACCATGCCGACGACGACCGGCAGGTCGACGACCTTCACCGCCTGGACCAGTTCCTGTCCGATGCCGGGCAGTCCGAAGAGCGTCTCGGTGAGCACCGCGCCGCCGACGGCCGAGCCGAAGGTGACGGCGTTCAGGGAGATGACGGACGCGAACGCTCCGCGCAGCGCGTGCCGCGCGATGACCGAGCGCTCGCCGACCCCGTAGGCACGGAACGTCCTGATGTGGTCCTCGGCCAGTGTCTCCAGCATCGAGGCCCTGGTCAGCCGGGCGAAGTTGGCGGCTTCGATCAGGGCGAGCGAGAGCCAGGGCAGCAGCAGGTTCCACGCCCACTGCTCGGGATCGTCGGTGAAGTCGACGTACTGCGGGAAGGGCAGCAGCTGGAGCTGGCCGCAGATGACGATCATCAGGATCAGGCCGATGACGAACACGGGTGTGGCCACGCCGGCGAGCGTGATCGCGGTCAGCGCCCGCTCGGTGACCCTGCCGCGCCGCCAGGCGGACAGCACACCGGTGCCGATGCCCAGGAGCAGCCAGATCACCATCGCGCCGAGCACCAGCGAGAAGCTGACCGGCAGCTTCCCCAGGATGAGGTCGGTGACCTGCTGGTCGCTCTGGTACGACAGGCCGAGGCAGGGCGCCGGGCAGTGCTCCACGGACGTGCCCGTCGAGTAGTCCTGGCCGGCGAACAGGCCCTGGAGGAAATGCCAGTAGCGCACGTACAGCGGGTCGTCGAGTTTGAGCTGCTGGGCGACCTGGTGCACCTGTTCCGGCGAGCAGCGCGGTCCGCAGGTGATCTGGGCGACGTTGCCGGGGGTCACGTAGAAGACGACGTAGATGATCACTGAGAGGGCGAGTAGGGTGACCAGCGCGCCGACGACACGGCGCAGTACGAAACCGCCGAAGCCGCTCATGCCCGGTCCTCCTTCCGTGCGGCCGCGTCCGCCCTGGCCTCCCGCTTGCGTCCGGTTCCGACACGCAGACGCGAGGCCGCGCGCGGGTCGAGCGCGGTACGGACCCCGTCACCGAGGACGGTGAGCGCGAAGACGGTCACGAAGAGCGCGCCCGCGGGCAGCAGCAGGTACTGCGGGGCGGCCTGGTACCAGACGTCGGCCGCGGTGAGCATCTGCCCCCACGACGGCGTCGGGGGCTTCACACCGACGCCGAGGAAGGACAGGGCGGCCTCGACGGAGATGTTCTGCGGCACCAGGAGCGCGGCGTACGTGATGACGGGCGCGGCCAGGCCGGGCAGCAGCTCGCGGCGGCCGATCCGGACGGTGCTCCAGCCGCTGAGCCGGGCGGCGGAGACGTAGTCGAGCCCCTTGAGCGTGAGCGTCTGGGCTCTCACCATCTTCGACAGCGTGCCCCAGCCGGAGACCAGGCCGACGATGAGCGCGACGAGCACCGGCCGCGGGAAGCTGCTCGGGACGATGGCCAGCAGCGCGAGCGCCATGATCATCAGCGGCATGGAGATGAAGATGTCGGTGATCCGGCTCAGGACCAGGTCGACCCAGCGGTTGCCGAGTCCGGCCGCGATGCCCATGACGACACCGAGCAGAACCTGCACCACCGTGGCGGCGAGTGCCACGCCGAGCGAGACCCGCGCGCCGTACACGAGCCGCGCGAACAGGTCGCGTCCGGTCTGCGGTTCGACACCGAGCCAGTGGTCGCCGCTCATGCCGCCGAACGACCCTATGGGGACACCGCCGCGCGCCGAGTCGATGAGCGTCGGGTGGTACGTGGTCGGATCCTGGCCCTCGAGCGCGGTGAGCAGCGGCGCGGCGAGTGCGACCAGGACGAGCAGCGCGACGACGGCCGCGGCGACGAGGACGGCGCGCTGTGCCCGCAGCCGCCGCCAGAACAGACGGGCCCCCGAGGCCGCCGGGACGGGTACGTCCGTCCCGGCGGCCTCGACGGCGACAAGTGCCTCGCTCACGGTGCTACTTCACCGCTACCTGCGAGATGTCCAGAACACCGGTCCAGTCACTGATCACGATGTTCTTGACGTCCTTGCCGTACAGGCGCTTGTACACCGGGTGGAACAGCGGCACGACCAGGGCCTGCTCGCCGATCTTCTTGTCCAGTGCACCCCAGCGCTCGGCGGCGGCGTTGAGATCCGTCAACTTGTTGATCGCGTCGATCTCGGCATTCACGGACTTGTCGTTCAGCAGGCCGGTGTTGAAGTTCGCGCCGTCCTTGACGATCTGCCGGCCGTCGAAGATCGGGGCCAGGAAGGGACCGCCGGAGGGCCAGTCGGCGCCCCAGTGGGCCAGGAAGAAGCCGGGCTCCGTCTTGACGCTGTGGATCTTGTCCTTGTAGTCGTTGTTCTCCAGACCCTGCAGTTTGACGGTGATACCGGCCTTCTTCAGGGCGTCCTGGACGGCGGTCGCGATCTCCGGGCTGGTCTCGAAGTTCTTGTCGTTGGAATGCGTGAGGGTGATCGTGAGTCCGTTCGCGTAACCGGCCTCCTTCAGCAGCTCCCTGGCCTTGGCCGGGTTGCCGGTCGCCCCGGCCGGGAAGGGGTCGTACGACGTGTAGCCGAAGGACTTCTGGTCGGGGAGGAAGGTGGTGGCGGGTTCGGCCAGCGAGGAGCCGCCCGCCGCGTTGATGACGGACGACCGGTCGATGGCGTACGAGATCGCCTGCCGCACCTTGGCGTTGTCGAACGGCTTGATGGTCGGGTTGAACGCGATGTAGTTCGTGTAGCCGAAGTGGCCGGTGCCGACGCGGGCGGCCAGCTCCTTGTCGCCCGTCACCTTGGCGAGTTCGGCCGGACCGAGGTTCGTGTCCGTGGTGACCGCGGCGGCGTCCGTCCCCTGGGACGCGGACAGTCGCTGGTTGATCACCGAGGAGTCGAGCCCGGAGCGTACGTCGATCTTGTCCGGGTAGGCCTTGCGCTGGTCGTCACCCGACCAGTACGTGTTGCGCTCCAGGATGAGCCGCTCGCCGTCGTTCTGGTTCTGGACGACCTTGTACGGGCCGGAGGAGATCGGGTGCTCCTCGTACTTCGTACCGGTGTCCTTGGCCTTCGGGACGGGCGTGAACTGGGTCTGCGTGGCCAGGTACGGGAACTCGCCCTCGGGCTTGTTCAGGTGGAAGACGATGGTCCGGCTGTCCGGGGTCTCGATCGCGTCGAGGCCCTTCTTGTCCTTGTACGGGCCCTGGTAGTCCGCCGCGCCGACCAGCCAGTCCCTGAGGTAGGGGGCGCCGCCGGAGAGTTCGGGGGCGAAGGAGCGCTCGATGCCGTACTTGATGTCGGCTGAGGTGATCGGCGTGCCGTCCTCGTACTTCAGGCCCGTCTTCAGGGTGTACGTCCACACGGTCGCGTCCTTGCTCGGGCGCCCGGTGTCGGTGGCGAGGTCCGGGACGACCTTGGTCCCGGCGGCGCCGTTCGCGCGGTTGCGCGTGGTGAGCGTGCGGAAGACGAGGGAGGGGACGTTGCCGCCGCCGGAGGTGTACAGGCGGGCCGGGTCGAAGTCCTGCTGCGGATCGGAGTTCAGGACGGTCAGCGTGCCGCCCTTGTGCGGCGTGGAGTCGCCACCGGAAGCCTTGACACCGTTGTCCTTGGGCCCGCAGGCGGCGACGCCCGCTGCCACGACCAGGCTGACGGATGCCGCTGCCACACGGCGCGCTGTGACGGACGGTTGACGCATCGGAATGACGACCTCTCGGGATCATCTCGCATGGCGAGACGGATTAGCGAAAATGTGAGACAAAACTGGTCAGACGTCTGCCTCGGCGCCGGGTCGTCGAAAAAACACGAAACGGTCGGCACATGCCGACGGGTCACGGAAGATGAGGTCGCGACGCGTACGCCTGAGGCGGGCGTCAGCGACAGTGGATGTCGGCCACGCAGAGCGCGGTCACGCCGATGAGCGCCAGCTCGATGGCGGCGCGACGGGGGGCATGACGGGGCGACATGGGCAGCAATATGAACGAACTTTCAGCGCGTGTCAATGTGACGAGAGCTGCGCCCGTCAACTCCCGGGGTAGGGCCAGGGATTGGGACGGCAGTGGATGCCGTCGTGGTCGAGGAACTTGGTCTGCTGCTGCATGACCGGGGCGAGCTCGCCGTTCTTGTCGCAGGTCACATGGCCGTAGCCGAGGCGGTGGCCGACCTCGTGGTTGATCAGCATCTGGCGGTAGGCGTGAATTTCGTCACCGTACGTCGTCGAGCCCTGCGCCCAGCGGTAGGCGTTGATCATCACGCGCTCGGTGGAGGCGGAGTCGCAGGAGACGTTGTCCTCCGTGGTGTCGAGGCCCGACTTCGCGCACCAGGCGGCGGTGGTGCCGGGGCTGGCCAGCGTGATCACGAAGTCCGGCTTGCCGGTGTGGATGCGCTCGAAGGTGCGGGCGCCGTTGTGCGCCCAGCTGCGGTCGTCGTTGAGGGTCTTCTGCACGGCCTGGGCGAAGAGTTCGCCGTCCAGACCGAGGCCCTTCTCGACGTCCACGCGGTAGGTGTACTTCCGTCCGGTGCCGGGTGCCTTGGCGGTGCCGGGGACCGCGGAGAACGTGCCGGGTCCCTTCAGCGTGGCGCTGAGCGGGTACGTCCTGTCCATCGCCTGCTCGTACGTCAGCGGCACGGCCCCGGGCGAGACGGAGACGGTGGGATCGGCACCGGTGACCGGACCGGAGGTGTCGCGGGCCTGGTCCGTGGCGGCCCGGGACGGTGCGGCGGCGCGGTGCTGTCCGGCGAGGAACTGGCCGGCGACGACGACCGCGAGCACGGTGGTCACGGCGGCGGCCACGATCCCGGCGTACGAACGTCCCCTGCCGCCCCTGCCGCGTGCGGCCTCACCGGTCCCGGTGGGCGACGCGGTCTCCTCGGTCTGGGCGCCGGGGTGGCGTTCTTCGGCCAGGGGTGCGTGCGGGGCGCGAGCGGTGCGGCGCGGAGTGAAGACGTCCTCGTCCTCGTCGAAGGCGTCGAGGTACTCCTGACGGGGGCCGGGCTGCGACCGCTGCCGCGGGATACGGGGGACGACACCTTGGCGCGGCGCGTCCTGAGCCGCACCGGCCTCGAAGTCTCCCCAGGCGCCGCCGCCTTCGCGATGCTCCGGGTGACCGCCGCGGGCCTGAGGGGCGCCGTCGGGAAGGCGGGGCACTCCATGGGCGGGTGTGCCGTCGGCGAACCGCGGAACGCCTCGGGCGGGCGTCCCGTCGGCCGTACGACGCGTGCCGCCGACCGCCCCGCCCAGTGGGGAACCCAGCGCCGCGGATATGCCCGGCCCCACCTCCGTGTCACCGCTCGTGCTGTCGCCCCGCCCCTTGCGGCTGTGTCGTCCCACGCCGCGTCTCAGCTCCCCGTGTCCGCCGTGCCGGTGTCGTCACTCGCCGCGTCCTGCAGGGGGGTCCCGGTGGCCTGCATGGAGGCCCCCGTGGAGGTCCCGCCCGTCGCCGCCGAACCCCCGCTCGCCGAGCCCGCGCCCGACTCGCCCGCGTCCGCGACGAGTTCGCGGAACGCCGCGGCCACCACGTCCGGGTATTCCATCATCGCGACATGCCCGGCCTCGGGCAGCGTCAGCAGGCGGGAGTCGCGGAAGGCCCGGGCCGCGCGCTGGGCCATGCGGAAGGACACCAGCTGGTCCCGGCCGCCGTAGACGAGCAGCGTCGGGGCGAGGACCCGCTCCGCCTGGCGCCACAGCCCGTGCTGTCCGCCCAGCGTGTAGGCGTTCACGATCCCGCGTGCCGAGCGTGCCATCGCGTCCCAGAAGTAGGGCAGCCTCAGCCGCCGCTCCATCTCCTCGACCGCGTTGCGGAAGCCCTGCGGCGTGACCCGTCCGGGGTCGCCGTAGCACAGCGCCATGACCCCGCGGACGCGCTGTTCGGCCGTCCACTCCTTGGTGTACCGGGTGAACAGGGCGGCGACCCCGGGCAGCGCGAGCAGGCCCGTCGGGATGGCGCCCCGCTGGATGAGGATCTCGGGGAGCGCGGGCGAGACGAGCGTGAGCGTGCGCACGAGATCGGGGCGGACGGCCGCCACGCGCGTGGCGACGGCTCCGCCCATCGAGTTGCCGAACAGGTGCACAGGACCGCGTCCGGCCCCGTCGAGATAGCGGATGACCGCACGCGCGTGCCCGGTGACGGAGTAGTTGCCGTCGTCCGGCGGCGGCGAGTCGCCGAAGCCCGGCAGATCGACGGCCTCGCCGTCCACATGCCCGTCGAGCAGCGCCATGAGCGCCGACCAGTTCTGGGAGGAACCCCCGAGTCCGTGGACGTACAGCGCGGGCGGCAGCCCCTCGTGCCGCGGTGGTCTCGACCTCACCGTCAGCGTGATCCCCGGCAGCGCCACCGACCTGAGCCGCTCGCCTTCCTCGACCCTGACGGGTGCCACCTTCGGGAGAACATTGGCGGCCGCGACGGACGGCAACTCGGTCGAAGACATGCGGCAATGTTACGAGACGATCACGCAGTGGTTCGTGTGTTCGCTGTCACAACGACTGCGGTCCGCCCTTCGGATCAGGTCGGGCGACGCCCGGCCGGAAGCGTTCCCTGCACCACGCGGAGCCTCTCCTCACACATAGCGTCCGGATCCTGTGTCTCCTAGGCTCGTAGCAGGGCACCCGCATATGGACCCCGCCACTTCAGGGACGTTCCAGGAGTTCCAGGAGTTCTAGGAAGGGAGCCCATCATGGCCGTAGACCCCACTGATCCCGAGACGTTCGAGGACGAGGCGAACGACGCCGCCGAACTCGACGTGGAGGCCCCGGAGAACGACGCTGCCGAACAGCACGCCGAACTGGCCCCCGAGCGGGACGAGACCCTGTCCGGGGACGACATCCTGCGCGCCAACGAGGCGGACCTCGCGGAGCAGGCGCGCATCGTCGCCCTGGACGAGGACGACTACCGGTGAGCGCTCGGAGGGCGGCCAGATCGGTGAGGCACGACGACCACGCCAGGTAACGGAACGAGTGCGTAAGGTGAGCGGTCGCGGTCCGCCACGCGGTGCCGGGGCGTCCGTTCGCCCGCCCTGCCCGTGAATGGCGCGTTCCGCACGGCTTTCGCCGCCGTCCGGTCCGTGAAATTCTGCGTTCGCACCGCGCACAGCAGGGTTACCGAAAAGTACGATGGCGGCGCGGCGCACACCGCATGTGGACGATTTTGGGAGGCGGCGTGACAGCCATCGAGCAGACAGAGGCGGCACGCCCGCGGGGCACGCGCCTGCCGCGCCGTGCCCGACGGAACCAACTGCTGGGCGCCGCGCAGGAAGTTTTCGTGGCGCAGGGCTACCACGCGGCCGCGATGGACGACATCGCCGACCGCGCCGGCGTCAGCAAGCCGGTGCTCTACCAGCACTTCCCGGGCAAGCTCGACCTCTATCTGGCCCTGCTGGACCAGCACTGCGAGGCCCTGCTGCAGGCGGTTCGGAATGCGCTGGCGTCGACGACCGACAACAAGCAGCGCGTGCGGGCCACGATGGACGCGTACTTCGCGTACGTGGAGGACGACGGCGGCGCCTTCCGGCTGGTGTTCGAGTCGGACCTGACGAACGAGCCCGCGGTGCGTGAGCGCGTGGACAAGGTCGCGAACGAATGCGCGGAGGCGATCTGCGACGTGATCGCTGAGGACACCGGTCTGTCGCGGGCCGAGTCGATGCTGCTGGCATCGGGGCTCGGCGGCCTGGCCCAGGTGGTGGCGCGCTCCTGGCTGCACAGCGACCGCAGCGTGCCGCGCGACCAGGCGGTCCAGCTGCTGACCTCGCTGGCGTGGCGG
Source organism: Streptomyces sp. NPDC107546 (assembly GCF_055639175.1). Lineage (NCBI taxonomy): Bacteria > Bacillati > Actinomycetota > Actinomycetes > Kitasatosporales > Streptomycetaceae > Streptomyces > Streptomyces sp. NPDC107546. The sequence goes on from NZ_JBVKBA010000003.1 coordinate 76,986, forward strand.
GGCATCGCCGGCTTCCCGCTGCACGGGAGCGAACAGCACCACTGACCCCTCGGGGACCGATCGACGCCGTACGGCCCCGTCCGGACACCACCGGGCGCGGCCGTACGGCTGTTTTGTTCCCGGCGGGTGTTCGCTCCTGGCGTGCCGGAGCGGAGCGTGTACGTCCCCTCACCGGGCTAATGTGTGCTGGTACGGCGCGGACGGCCGCGCACATCACTGACCGTCGGAGGGACAAAGCCGTGGAGGTCAAGATCGGCGTGCAGCACGCGCCCCGCGAGATCGTTCTGGAGAGCGGGCTGAGTGCCGAGGAGGTCGAGCGCGTCGTGTCCGAGGCGCTGGCCGGCAAGTCGCAGCTGCTGTCCCTGGTGGACGAGCACGGCCGCAAAATCCTGGTCCCGACCGAGCGTCTCGCCTACGTGGAGATCGGCGAGCCCACCCCGCGCAAGGTGGGTTTCGGCGCGCTGTAGTTCCGGACGGAGCAGCGGAAGGGGCCCGGCGGTCGGTGTACCGCCGGGCCCTTTGCGCCGCCCGGGGAGCGTGCCGCTCGGGGAACACACAGTCGGAGCACATCCGCCCCACAGGGGATGATTGTGTTCCGCGCGCCGCGGGTAATACCGGCTACGACCGATTTGCCCTGGCAGCAGCCGTGCGGGAGGGAACCTCGTCATGCTCTTGGAAGCGCTCGGCTCCGCCGTCCTCGGGCTCGCCCTGGCGTGGGTGGCCGTACGTCGGCTGCCGCACCGTCTGCCCAGCCGTGTCCTGGTGCTGTCGACGGGTACGGCGGGAGCGCTCTTCGGCGCGTTCCTCACCCACAGCGCGCTCGGCCCGGCGGGTCTCCTGGTGATCCTGGCCGGGGCGCTGGTGGTCTCGGCGGCGTCGCTCTCCCTGCTGCTGAGGCCCGCGGAAAGATTTCGCCGCCGCTCGGCGACGGCCTGAGGGCCGCCGCCGGGGCCGACCCGAAGCCGGCCGCCGCAGACGGCGACGGCCGGGACACCTGTGGTGAGGTACCGGGTGGTCCGCGCCGTACGGCCGACCGCCGCCGAGGCGTACGGTGACGGCCGGACGGACAGCATGCTCGGCCCGGGCACCCCGGCGGCCGGCGCCAGGGGGTTTCAGGCAGCCAGCCCCAGCGCCGCCATCCGCTTCGTGTGGGCCTCAGTGATCCTGGAGAACATCCTGCCGACCTCCGCGAGGTCGAAGCCGTCCGCCACACCGCCCACCAGCATGGTGGACAGCGCGTCCCGGTCGGCCACCACCCGCTGGGACTGCGACAGCGCCTCGCCCATCAGCCGCCGTGCCCACAGGGCGAGCCGGCCGCCCACGCGCGGCTCCGCGTCGATCGCGGCGCGCACCTTCTCCACCGCGAAACCGGCGTGCCCGGTGTCGTCGAGGACGGCCAGGACGAGTTCGCGCGTGTCGGTGTCGAGGCGGGCCGCGACCTCGCGGTAGAAGTCACTCGCGATCGAGTCGCCCACATACGCCTTGACGAGCCCCTCCAGCCAGTCAGAGGGCGCCGTCTGCCTGTGGAAGCTGTCGTACGCCGCCACGAACGGCTCCATCGCCTCCGTGGGCTCGGCCCCGATCTCCTTCAGCCGGTCCCGGATCCGCTCGAAGTGGTGGAACTCGGCGGACGCCATCTTCGCCAGCTCCGCCTTGTCCGTCAGCGTCGGCGCGAGCTTCGCGTCCTCCGCGAGCCGTTCGAACGCCGCCAGCTCCCCGTACGCGAGCGCGCCCAACAGGTCCACGATCGCGGCACGGTACTGCGGGTCGGCGGAGGCGGTCGCCCAGTCCTGGGCGGCCACTCCGGTGGGTCCGGCGGGGGCCTCGGGGCTGTCGGGGGCGTTGTCAGGCGTCGTCATGAAGCGCACAATAGCCCGCTCACCGGCGCCTGGAAGTCCCTGGTCAATCAGTGTGATGACGGCTACGTGACCGAATCGGCCACCGCGAGTGCGCGATTCCGGGGTATGGTGGTAATGCGCCTGCTGAGTGCGTACGTCTATGAAGACGGCGTATCTCGACGGGCCGCATGTATGAGGATGCCCGGTCGGTGGCCCGATCGGCTCCGACCCGACAGCCCTCCTCGGGCGTACGGCACCTTGCGTACGCGTTCGGAGGGACCCTCAGCGGTACGAGCGCTGGAGCGTCGGCGTGGTCCCGTGCCACAGGCCCGTCCCCCAAGCAGGCCGACGTCATCCGGCACGGTCACGACCCCCCCGCTCGCCTCGCGCCGCCCACACAGAAGAGGCAGCACCCTGACTACGACTTTTCGAGAACTCGGAATCCTTCCCGAGACGGCCGAGGCCCTGGAAGCCGTCGGCATCATCAATCCCTTCCCCATCCAGGAGATGACGCTCCCCGTAGCCCTCTCCGGCACCGACGTCATCGGTCAGGCCAAGACCGGTACCGGTAAGACGCTGGGCTTCGGACTCCCGCTCCTCGAGCGCGTCACCGTCCCCGCCGACGTGGAGGCGGGCCGCGCGAAGCCCGAGGCGCTCACCGACGCGCCGCAGGCGCTCGTCGTGGTCCCCACGCGCGAGCTGTGCACCCAGGTGACGAACGACCTGCTGACCGCGGGCAAGGTGCGGAACGTACGGGTCGTCGCGATCTACGGCGGGCGGGCCTACGAGCCCCAGGTGGAGGCCCTGAAGAAGGGCGTCGACGTGGTCGTCGGCACCCCCGGACGGCTCCTCGACCTCGCCGGGCAGAAGAAGCTCAACCTGAAGCACGTTAAGTGCCTCGTGCTCGACGAGGCCGACGAGATGCTCGACCTCGGCTTCCTGCCCGACGTCGAGAAGATCATCGACATGCTGCCGGCCAAGCGGCAGACCATGCTGTTCTCGGCCACCATGCCGGGCGCGGTCATCGGCCTGGCGCGTCGCTACATGTCCCGGCCCACGCACATCCGCGCCACCGCGCCGGACGACGAGGGCGTGACGGTCGCGAACATCAAGCAGTTCGTCTACCGCGCGCACTCCATGGACAAGCCGGAGATGGTCGCCCGCATCCTGCAGGCAGAGGGCCGCGGACTGGCGATGATCTTCTGCCGTACGAAGCGCACGGCAGCCGACATCGCCGAGCAGCTGCAGCACCGTGGCTTCGCCTCCGGCGCCGTCCACGGCGACCTCGGCCAGGGCGCCCGCGAGCAGGCCCTGCGTGCCTTCCGCAACGGCAAGGTGGACGTCCTCGTCTGCACCGACGTCGCCGCGCGCGGCATCGACGTCGAGGGCGTGACCCACGTCATCAACTACCAGTCCCCCGAGGACGAGAAGACGTACCTGCACCGGGTCGGCCGTACGGGCCGCGCGGGCGCCAAGGGTACGGCGATCACGTTCGTCGACTGGGACGACATCCCGCGCTGGCAGCTGATCAACAAGGCGCTGCAGCTGGACTTCAACGACCCGGTGGAGACGTATTCGAGCTCTCCGCACCTGTTCTCCGACCTCGGCATCCCCGAGGGCACCAAGGGCGTCCTCCCGCGCTCGGAGCGGACCCGCGCCGGGCTCGCGGCGGAGGAGCTCGAGGACCTCGGCGAGACGGGCGGCCGGGGCTCGCGCGGCCGTCGCTCCCCGGGCGCGTCCGCGGAGGGCGAGCGTCCGGAGCGCACGCCGCGTCGTCGGCGCCGTACGCGGAGCGGTACGCCGCTGGACTCGTCGGCCACCACGGACACGGCCACCACGGACACGGCCGCGACGGAGGCGACCGAGTCGGCGGAGCGCCGTACCCCCCGCCGACGCCGCCGCATGCGCGGCGGTGCGCCGGTGGAGGCGACAGCGGCACCGGTCACGCCGGTGACCGCGGAGCCGGCCGCGCCGGAGGCCACGGAGGCTGCGGAGACGGCCGTGGAGACGGTCGAGGCCACGGAGACGAAGCCGCGCCGCCGCACCCGCAAGACGGCCGAGCCCGCCCCGGTCTCGCCCGAAGCCACCGCTGCCACGGAAGCACCCCCGGCTGCCGCCGAGACCGCCGTCGACACCGCCGAGGCCACGGAGGCCAAGCCCCGCCGCCGCACCCGCAAGACCGCCGAGACGGTCCCGGCCGCCGACGCCGCGCCCGAGGCCGCCGAAGCCGTCGACACTGCCGAGGCCACCGAGGCCAAGCCCCGCCGCCGCACCCGCAAGACCGCCGAGACGGTCCCGGCCGCCGACACCGCGACCGAGACCACCGAGGCCAAGCCGCGTCGGCGTACCCGCAAGACCGCCGAAGCGGCTCCGGCCGCCGACGCCGCGCCCGAGGCCACCGAGGCCGTCGACACTGCCGAGGCCACCGAGGCCAAGCCCCGCCGCCGCACCCGC